>JACZJD010000698.1 GCA_014860725.1 Aquamicrobium sp. | reverse complement strand
TGCGGGCGCAGGCCGGGCCGGGGCCCCGCATGTAATGCCGTTCCGGCCGATAGCTCGGTGCCAGAAATTCGCGCACCGCAACTGCGATACCAATAAAGCGCGCCACGATCGTCATTGCCTTGAACCCTGTCCCGTCGGATGTCCCTTCCGATTGCGATCATCCTAGCGATCATCGGTGAATAAGCCGTGAACGGGATGTTAATGTTCTCCGCGACTTGCCGGCGAATCATGACGCGATTGCGGAGATTTGGGGGATTCATGACGGCGCGCGCACGCGGCGCGCCCGGCGTTGCAGCGATGCCACAGCCGGAAGCGCGAACGAGGCTCAACCTTCCTCGAAGCCGGTCAGCACGCCGACGGCGTTGACGCCGATCTCCTCCACCGCGTAGCCGCCCTCCATGACGAACAGCGTCGGCAAGGCGAGCCGGCCGATGCGGAAGCCGATCTTCGGGTAGTCGGCGCTCGTCAGCCGGAACCGGCTGATCGGGTCGCGCTCGAAGGTGTCGACCCCGAGCGAGACGACGAGCGCGTCCGGGCGATGGGCGGCGATCAGGCCGCAGGCCTTGTCGAGCGCCGCGCCCCATCCGGCCCACGCCGTGCCGAGGGGAAGCGGCAGGTTGTGGTTGAAGCCGTCGCCCGCGCCCGTGCCGCGCTCGTCGGCGTGGCCGAGGAAATAGGGATACTCGGCGAGCGGGTCGGCATGCCGGTTGACGACCTGCACGTCGGCGCGGGCATAGAAGATCTCCTGCGTGCCGTTGCCGTGGTGGTAGTCGACGTCGAGGATCGACACGCGCCCCGCGCCGTTGTCGCGCAGCCACTCGGCGGCGACGGCCGCGTTGTTGATGTAGCAATAGCCGCCCATGAAGGCCGAGCCGGCGTGGTGGCCGGGCGGGCGGCAGAGCGCGAAGGCGGCGCGCTCGTCGGCCGAAACGAGGCCGGCCGCCGTCAGCGCCACGTCGTGCGAGGCCTTGATCGCGTCCCACGTGCCCCGGACGAAGGTCGCGCCGCCGTCGAAGGCGTAGAAGCCGAGCTTCGCCTCGATGGCTTCAGGCACGACATCGCCGCGCAAGCCGCGCATCGGCCAGACATAGGGCATGGCCGTGCCGGCGCGGCCCGCCTTCTCCCATTCGGGATAAACGGTGGGCAGGAAGTCGACATAGGCCGGCGCATGCACCTTCCGCGCCGTGGCGAGGTCGTGCGCGTCCGGCCCCACCACCGGGCCGAGGCCGACCGCCTCGACGCGCGCCCGCACGATCTCGGCCCGTGCCGGCTTCTCGTAGGCCGGCACGATGGCATTGGCGTCCAGTTCGACATTGCCGGCATGGCCGGCGTGGCGCGGCGAAAAGACGGTCTTCATGGTCGCTCCGGCTCGTTGGCTCGTGCCGACAGCTAGCGCCACGCCGCGGCACGACGCAACAGGCGCGATCGACCGTCAGCCTCGACTCCGCCGCCTTTTCGTGGCACTTGGCCGCTATGCACCTCGACATCAAGATATGCGGCCTGAAGACGGCCGAAGCCGTGGACGCCGCCCTTGCCGGCGGCGCGAGCCATGTCGGCTTCATCTTCTTCGAAAAAAGTCCGCGCAACGTCGCGCCGGAAGAGGCGGGACGGCTGCGGCAGGCGGCGAAGGGCAGGGCGAAGGCCGTGGCCGTGACCGTCGACGCCGACGACGCCTTCATCGACCGCATCGTCGCCGCAATGGCGCCGGACATGCTCCAGCTTCACGGGCAGGAGACGCCCGAGCGCGTCGCCTTCCTCAAGGCGCGCCACGGCCTGCCGGTGATGAAGGCGCTTGCCGTCAGCGAGGCGGCCGATCTCGCGCACGTCGCGCCGTTCCGCGGCGTGGCCGACCGCTTCCTGTTCGACGCCAAGCCGCCCAGGGACGCGGTGCTGCCCGGCGGCAACGGCATCGCCTTCGACTGGCGGCTCCTGGCAGACCCCGACCATGGCCTTGACCGCGGCGTCGATTACATGCTTTCGGGAGGGCTGGACGCCGCCAATGTCGGCGACGCCCTGCGCCTTGCCGACCCGCCCGGCATCGACGTCTCGTCGGGCGTCGAAAGCGCGCCGGGCGTCAAGGACACGGCGCTGATCGCCGAATTTCTGAACGCCGTCAGGGCGGCGCGCGCCGGCGCGGCCGCCTGATCCGCCCCCGCACGCCCCAAGGAGCCAGACCGTGAACCAGCCCGTCCCGCCGAACTCCTTCCGCGCCGGTCCCGACGAGGACGGCATGTTCGGCCTGTTCGGCGGCCGCTTCGTCGCCGAGACGCTGATGCCGCTGATCCTCGACCTCGAGGCCGAATGGAAGGCGGCGAAGGACGACCCGGCCTTCCAGGGAGAGCTGCAGGCGCTGTCGACGCACTATGCCGGCCGGCCGTCGAAGCTCTATTTCGCCGAGGGGCTGACCAGCCATCTCGGCGGCGCGAGGATCTATCTCAAGCGCGAGGACCTGAACCACACCGGCTCGCACAAGATCAACAATTGCCTCGGCCAGATCCTGCTGGCGCGGCGCATGGGGCGCAAGCGCATCATCGCCGAGACCGGCGCCGGCCAGCACGGCGTCGCCACCGCCACGGTGGCCGCCCGCTTCGGCCTCGACTGCGTCGTCTATATGGGCGCGACCGACGTCGAGCGGCAGAAGCCCAACGTCTTCCGCATGAAGCTCCTCGGCGCCGAGGTGCGGCCGGTCTCGTCCGGCCACGGCACGCTCAAGGACGCCATGAACGAGGCTCTGCGCGACTGGGTGACGAACGTCGCCGACACCTACTACCTGATCGGCACCGCCGCCGGCCCGCACCCCTATCCCGAGATGGTGCGCGAGCTGCAGGCGGTGATCGGCCGCGAGGCGCGCGCGCAGATTCTCGAACAGGAGGGCAGGCTGCCCGACGTGGTGGTCGCCGCGGTCGGCGGCGGCTCCAACGCCATCGGCCTGTTCCACCCGTTCCTCGACGATCCCTCGGTGCGCATCGTCGGCGTCGAGGCCGGCGGGCGCGGGCTCGACGGCATAGAACACTGCGCCTCGATGAACGCCGGCCGGCCGGGCGTGCTGCACGGCAACCGCACCTATCTGTTGCAGGACGCCGACGGTCAGATCCTCGACGGCCACTCGATCTCGGCCGGGCTCGACTATCCCGGCGTCGGGCCGGAGCATTCGTGGCTGAGGGACACGGGCCGCGTCGAATACGTGCCGATCCTCGACGACGAGGCGCTCGACGCCTTCAAGCTGACGACGCGGGTGGAGGGCATCATCCCGGCGCTCGAATCCGCCCACGCCATCGCTGAAGCCGTCAAGCTCGCGCCGACGCTCGGTAAGGACAAGGTGATGATCGTCAACCTGTCCGGCCGCGGCGACAAGGACGTGCACACGGTGGCGAAGATGATGGACATGGAAATCTGACCATGGCCGCCAGCCCGGACCGGCTCATCGACATCTGGATCAACTGCCCCGACCGGGCGGTTGCCGACCGGATCGCCGACACGGCGATCGGCGACAGGCTCGCGGCCTGCGCCAATGTCCTTGCGCCGGTGGCGAGCCTCTATCGCTGGAAGGGCGCCGTCGAGCGCGCCGAGGAGGTGCCGCTCGTCCTCAAGACGCAGGCGCGCCATTTCGGCGCGGTGGCCAGGCTGGCGAAGTCGCTCCACCCCTACGAGACGCCGTCCATCGTCGCCATGCCGCTCGACGAGGTCGAGGACGGCTACGCCCGCTGGCTGCGCGAGGAGACCCGGGCCGACCGGCCCGGCAGCGAATACCGTCCGCGCCGCGCCTGGTTCGAGCGGCTGGTGGAGGCGGGGCCGGTGACGGTCAAGCTCGACGCCATCTGCGCCGACGGCGCGCAGATCGACGCCGACACCTTCGCCGCCGCCGAGGCGGTGATCAGGGCGGCGGCCGGCACCATGGCCGCCACCGACCATCGCGGCGCGGGCTTCGCCATCCTGCACGAGGGCGAGGAAGGCCGCTGGCTGCTCCTGCACTGGTGGCTCGGCGGCGGCATCGCCACGCGCCTGCTGTGGCGGGCCGACCTCGTGCCGCACGCCGCCTTCGTCGAGGCCGACCCGCTGCTGATGGCCTGCGTGTGGGAGCTGGGCGTGATCGACTTCGAGCGGCGCGCCTGGATGCGCACCGTCATGTCCGGAAGGCCCGTTTCGGACTATATCGACGACAGATTTTCCGGAGAGACCGTATGACGACCCGCATCGACCGCCGCTTCGCCCGACTGAAGGAAGAAGGCCGGCCGGCGCTCGTGACCTACATGATGGCCGGCGACCCGGACTACGCCACCTCGCTGTCGATCCTGAGGGCGCTGCCCCGGGCCGGCGCCGACGTGATCGAGCTCGGCATGCCGTTCTCCGACCCGATGGCCGACGGCCCGGCGATCCAGGCCGCCGGCCTGCGCGCGCTCAAGGGCGGGCAGACGCTCGCCCGCACCCTCGCCATGGCGGCCGAGTTCCGCAAGGACGACGACGAGACCCCCATCGTGATGATGGGCTACTACAACCCGATCTACGTCTACGGCGTCGAGCGGTTCCTGGCGGATGCGAAGGCCGCCGGCATCGACGGGCTGATCGTGGTCGACCTGCCGCCGGAGATGGACGCGGAGCTGTGCGTGCCGGCGCTTCAGGCGGGCATCAACTTCATCCGCCTCGCCACGCCGACCACCGACGACAGGCGCCTGCCGAGCGTGCTGAAGAACACCTCGGGCTTCGTCTACTACGTGTCGATGACCGGCATCACCGGCTCGGCGCTGCCGGACACGAGCAAGGTCGGCGCGGCGGTCGCGCGCATCAAGGCGCATACGGACCTGCCGGTCTGCGTCGGCTTCGGCGTCAAGACCGCCGAGCAGGCCCGCGCCATCGGCGCCTCGGCCGACGGCGTCGTGGTCGGCACGGCCATCGTCAATGCGGTGGCCAGCGTCATCGACCCCAAGGGCGGGCTGACCGCCGACCCGGCCGAGGCCGTGGCGACGCTGGTCGAGGGGCTGGCGCACGGCGTGC
>JACZJD010000697.1 GCA_014860725.1 Aquamicrobium sp. | reverse complement strand
GTCAACGTCGCCTCGGGCTCCCAGGCCGGCGACATCGCGCTCGGCGCCTACGGCGCGTCGAAGGCCGCGGTCGCCTCGCTGACCTTCTCCTGGGCGCTCGAATTGCGCGACACCAAGGTCCGCGTCAACGCACTGTCGCCGCTCGCCCACACGGCGATGGCGGAGACCAACATGAAGTTCCTCGCCCAGCAGTCGGCGAGCCGCGAGGTGGTCTACACGACGTTGCCGGCCGCCGACGTCAACGCGCCGGCCGCGGCATTCCTCCTGTCGGACCGCTCGATCGGCATCAACGGCCAGATCGTGCGCATCGCCGGCGAAGAACTGTCCTTCGTCACCCACCCGATGATCGCGGAGCCGGTGATGAAAGGGCGCTGGGACGACGACGCGATCGAGGCCGCCTTCCGCAACACGCTCGGCCGAAGGCAGCAGAAGCTGGGGCTTGCCTATGCGCGCGCGATGGTTTCGTGATATCGGGCCGGCCGAAAGCGAACGGACGAACGCGATGACGGGAGCCGCGCATGGCGATCATTGACAGGGGCGATGCCGTGGCGGCGCGCGGCGCCGACCTGCGCGCCGACGCCGAGACCTCCGCCGCGCGCAACAACACCAACCCGCGCAAGGAGCTGGTGCGCGAGCAGCTGATCGACATCGCCGCGAAGATGTTCGACACGAAGGGCTACGCGCAGACCGGCATGGCCGACATCGCCCAGGCGATCGGGCTCGGCCGCTCCGCCGTCTACCACTACTTCCGCAACAAGGAGGAGATCCTCGCCGCGCTGGTGGAGGCCGAGGCGCTGACGCCGTCGCACAAGCTACAGGACCTGATCGAGGATCCGACGCTGACGGCGACCGAGCGGCTGAAGCGCGCCGTGCTCGACGGCATCGAGCGCCGGCTGACGTCGGGCTCGCGCTTCCTGCTGTTCTCGCGGCTGGAGGCGCAGATCCCCGAGCACATGGGCGAGCTCTACAACAAGAGCCGCCGGCAGATCTACGACTTCTACGTCCGCTGCATCGCCGACGGCATCGCCACCGGCGAATTCCGCGAGGTCGATCCCAAGATCGCCGCCTTCGCCGTGATCGGCGCCGCCAACTGGACCTCGCGCTGGTACTCGCCGCACGGGCCGAAGTCGCCGCGCGAGATCGCCGAGATCATCGCCGACATCGTCATGCAGGGCCTGCGCAAGCCGAAGGCCGCCCAGGCCGACCTCGCCGCCGTGCGCTCGACGATCCAGTCGCTGCGCGCCCAGATCGAGAGCCTCGAGCAGCTGCTGCCCTGAAGCAAGAGAAGCGCTGCGCAACGATGCGCCCCCTCCACCGGCTTTGGCGGTCCCCCTCCCCCGTGAACGGGGGAGGAACCGGCGCCGGGGTTTTCAGTCGAAGCTGACGCCGGCTTTCGCCAGGAACTCGGAATAGGTGTCGAAGCGGATGATCGGTTCGTCGCCGCTCCATTCGCGCGTCAGCCGCGCGATGGCTTCGCGCGAGCGGCGCCATTTCGGCGGCACCAGCTCCAGCATCGGCCCGTAGAGAGACGGGGAATCGTAGTAGACGATCGGCAGATCCTGCCCGGCGACGCGGATCTCGTAGACCGGGCGATAGCCTGCGGCCTCGACCGCGCGCGTCGCGGCGGCGTGGTCGTGGACCCAGAAGCCGAGATGCTGCAGCCCCTCGCGGCCGGCGGCGAGAAATTCCGCGTAGGGCGACGGTGCGTCGTTCGTCTGCTCGATCAGCTCGACCTGCACGTCGCCCATGAAGGCGAAGGCGAGCTTCAGCTCCACCGTCACCGGCTCGCCGCGCATCCACGTCACCGAAGGCGGCTGCGACACCCCGCGCTCCATCGCGATGAACGGCCCGACGCCGAAGACGTCGATCCAGTGGCGCATCGCCGCCTCGACGTCGCGGACGACGAAGCCGAGCTGGGTGGCCGGTCCGAGGATCGGTTTGAGCGACATCGTCAGCGGCAGATCTCGAACAGGCCGGCCGCGCCCATGCCGCCGCCGACGCACATTGTGACGACGCCGTACCTGGCGCCGCGGCGGCGGCCTTCGAGGAGCACGTGGCCCGTCGTGCGCGCGCCGGTCATGCCGAAGGGATGGCCGATGGCGATGGCGCCGCCGTCAACGTTGAGCTTTTGCGGATCGATGCCGAGGCGGTCGCGGCAGTAGATCGCCTGGCTGGCGAAGGCCTCGTTCAGTTCCCAGAGATCGATGTCGTCGACGGTGAGCCCGACACGCGACAGGAGCTTCGGCACGGCGAAGACCGGGCCGATGCCCATCTCCTGCGGCGGCACGCCGGCGACCGCCATACCGCGGTAGATGCCGAGCGGCGACAGCCCGCGCCGCGCCGCCTCCTTCGCCTCCATCAGCACGAGCGCGGCGGCGCCGTCGGAGAGCTGCGAGGCGTTGCCGGCGGTGACGTGCTCGCCCTTCTTCACCAGCTCGCCGTCGGCGAAGACCGGCGGCAGCTTGGCAAGGCCGTCGAGCGTGGTGTCGGCGCGGTAGCCCTCGTCGCGGGCAAGCAGCGTCTCTTCCGAGCGCGTCTCGCCGGTCGCCTTGTCGACGACGGTCTTCACCGTGCGCATCGGCACGATCTCGTCGTCGAAGCGGCCGGCCGCGTAGGCGGCCGCGGTGCGCAGCTGGCTCGTCAGCGCGAATTCGTCCTGGACGGCGCGCGACACGCCGTATTTTGCCGCGACGATCTCGGCCGTCTCGATCATCGCCATGTACATGTGCGGCGAGTGCTCCAGCACGGCGGCCGAGCGGGCGCGGTAAGTGTTCTTGTGCTTGTTCTGTGTGAGGCTGATCGATTCGACGCCGCCGGCGAGCACGATCTCCATGCCGTCGACCATGATCTGCTTGGCCGCGGTCGCTACCGCCATCAGGCCCGACGAGCACATGCGGTCGATGGTCATGCCCGGCACGCTGTCGGGCATGCCGGCCGTCGCCGCCGTCAGCCGGCCGATGTTGTAGCCTTGTGTGCCCTGCTGCGCCGAGCAGCCGAGCACGACGTCCTCGATTTCGGCCGGGTCGACGCCGGCGCGCTGGATGGCATGGCGGGCGACGTGGCCGGACATCGCCGGCGCCTCGGTATCGTTGAAGGCGCCGCGGAAGGCCTTGCCGATCGGCGTGCGGGCCACGGAGACGATGACAGCTTCGCGCAAGGGAATGCTCCTGATGCTGGGTCCCCGCCAGCGATAGGAGCGTGGCGGCGGCCCAACATCGTCCGGCCGGACTAAGGGGCGCTGCCGCTAGATCGCGTAGCCGCCGTCGACGCAGATCACCTGGCCGGAGACGAAGCCGGCACGGCTGGAGCCGAGGAAGGTGACCGCCTCGGCGACGTCGGTCGCCGTGCCGTTGCGGCGCAGCGGCGTGTTGCGCGCCGCGGCTTCCATGTACTTCTCGTCGATGAAGCCGAGCCTGGTCAGCTCCGGATGCTGGCCGGCCTCGATGATGCCGAGCGCCACCCCGTTGGCGCGCACGCCGTAGCGGCCTTCCTCCTTGGCGATGCCCTTCATCATGGCGTTGACGCCGGCCTTGGGGATGACCGACAGGCCGTCGGCCGCCGCGTAGCGGTAGTGCGCCGCGGTCTGGCAGGCGACGACCGAGCCGCGCGCGGCGCGCAGCTGCGGCAGGAAGGCCTGGACGACGTTGAAGAAGCCGAACGTGTCCTGCATCAGATGCTTTTTCATCAGCTCCGGCTCGATCTTCGACAGATGGATCAGCGGCACCAGCGGACCGGCGGCATAGACCAGCGTGTGCACGGAACCATGAACGCGCGCGACCTCGGCGGCGAAGGCGCGGACGCTGTCGGTCTGCTCGATGTCGAGGCGGTGGATGCCGGCGGTGCGGCCCTCGGCCTCCACCATGCCCGCGGCGAGCCGTGCCCGCGCCTCGTTGCCGAAATAGGTCAGCGCCACGTCGCAGCCGTCGCGGGCGAGCACCCGGCAGATCTCGGCGCCGACGCCACCCGAGCCGCCAATGACCACGGCGGCGCCGGTCGCAGGATAGAGGGAAGCGGTCTCGGCCATTTCGTTCTCCTTCAGTGGCGCTCGGCCTGTTCGGCGAAGTGGAGGCCGAGCTCGGCCACCGGCCGCGCCAGCGCGCCGGCCTGCCGCGCATGGGCGCTCGACGCCGTGCCGTCGACGACGCGTTTCATGATGCCCTGGCGGATCGCCGCGTTCGGCGAGCCCGAGCCGGACGAGCGCGACTGGAACGCCTACCTCGCCTACAGTCTGTTCCGTGTCGCGGCGATCCGCCAGGGCATCATGAAGCGCGTCGTCGACGGCACGGCGTCGAGCGCCCACGCCCGCGAAGCC
>JACZJD010000696.1 GCA_014860725.1 Aquamicrobium sp. | reverse complement strand
GGGCCATGGCCTACGGCGATTACGGCCGGGAGGAGGACGCGGCGCGGCGCGGCGGGCGCGGCCTGTGGGCCGGCTCGTTCGAGCGGCCGCAGGACTGGCGGCACGCCCATGGCGGCCTCGCCGAGAGCCGGCACGATCCGCTTTTTGCGTTTTTCGGCTGGCTGCGCGGCCTGCTCGGATTCTAGAGTGACGGCATCAAGGAGAGGAGATTGCAATGAAACTGTTCGACGGGGGCAAGGCGCCCAATCCGCGCCGGGTGCGCGTCTTTCTGGCCGAGAAGGGCATCGAGGTGCCGCTGGTGCCGGTCGACATGGGCGCGATGGAGCACCGCGAGCCGGACGTCGCCAGCCGCAACCCGCTGCGGCGGCTGCCCGTGCTCGAGCTCGACGACGGCACGGTGCTCACCGAATCGGTCGCGATCTGCCGCTATTTCGAGGAGGTGCAGCCCGAGCCGCCGCTGTTCGGCACCGGCGCGCTCGGCCGCGCCCGGGTCGAGGAATGGCAGCGGCGCATGGAGCTCAACCTGATGATGCCGGTCGCGCACGCCTTCCGCCACGTCCACCCGGCGATGAAGGAATGGGAGGTGCCGCAGATCCCCGAATGGGGCGAGGCGAACAAGCCGAAGGCGCTCGACTTCCTGGCGCTGCTCGACAAGGAACTGGCGGGTCGCGAATTCGCGGCCGGCGACACCTATTCCATCGCCGACATCACCGGGCTGATCGCCATCGACTTCATGAAGCCGGCGCGCATCGTCGTGCCCGAGGAATTCGCCCATGTGCGCCGCTGGCATGCGGCGCTCTCCGCACGGCCGAGCGCGGCCGCCTGAAATCGGCTTGCGACCCCGAGCTTGCGGCCCGGCGCGCAAATGCAGTGCGCGCCGGGCCGCATCCGTAGGCGTATTCCGCGTCTTTCACGCCACATGCGGGAAAATGTTTCTTGTCGAGGCATCTTCTCCTCATCATATTGGCATGAAATTCTACGGAGCCGCTCTATGGACCGCCTCGACCGCAAAATTCTTCGCCTCCTGCAGGAGGATTCGACGCTCGCCGTCGCCGACATCGCCAAGAAGGTCGGCCTCTCGACGACGCCGTGCTGGCGGCGCATCCAGAAGCTGGAGGAGGAGGGCGTCATCCAGCGGCGCGTCGCCATCCTCGATCCGGTGAAGGTCAACACACGTGTCAACGTCTTCGTGTCGATCCGCACCAACACCCACAGCATGGAGTGGCTGAAGCGCTTCTCGGAGGTGATCCAGGAGTTTCCCGAGGTCGTCGAGTTCTACCGCATGAGCGGCGAGATCGACTATCTGCTGCGCGTGGTGGTGCCGGACATCGCCGCCTACGACGCCTTCTACAAGCGGCTGATCTCGAAGATCGAGATCCGCGACGTGTCGTCGGCCTTCGCGATGGAGCAGATCAAGAACACGACGCAGCTTCCGCTCGACTATCTGGTGCTCGACAAGGAAAGCGGCGCCAACGCGGCGTGAGCCTATCGGCGCTCCAGCCGCATCGCATGGCGGCGGGTGCCGACCATGCCGGTCTCGCGAAAGCCGCGCGCGGCGAACATGCCGCGAAAACCCATGAAGCGGTAGCTGGGGGATTGCGGATCGACCGGACAGGCCTCGACCGCGCGGGCACCCGCCGCGAAGGCGTGCTCCACCGCCGCGTCGAGGAGAGCGGAGGCGAGCCCGCCGCGCCGGCGCACACGCGGCACGTAGAAGCAGGTGATCGACCAGACGCCGCCGTCGTCCTCCGCCTGCGGGGCGCTTAGGCCGCGAACGAAAGTCGCTCTCGGCGCGACCGAGCACCAGCCGACGGGCTTCTCGTCCTCGCAGGCGACGATGCCGATCGGGGTTCCGGCCTCGACCATCGCCGACAGCGCCGCCTTCCGCTCGGCATTGGTGGCGCGCTGGCGGTCGCCTTCTAGCGGACGGAAGGGCATGCACCAGCAATAGCCCGGTCCGCCCTTCGCCTCGAACAGCGTTTCGAGCAGCGCCCAGCTCTCCCGCGTCACCGGGATAAATCTGAGCCTGACCACCGCCTTAGCCGCCTTTCTTCATCAGCCGTGCGAGGGTGTTTTCCGCTTCCAGCTCGCGCACCGCATCCTTGCCGACCCACCGCGCCGTCCGGTCGTCGGAGGCGGCGAGCTTTCTGGCCAGCGCCAACGCCGGCGCGTGGCAGGCGAGGCTGCGCTTGCCGATGTTGCGCAGCGCCCAGTTGACGGCCTTCTTCACGAAATTGCGGCCGTCGCCGGCGTGGCGCTCGATCAGCGGCAGCCAGGCGAGGAGGATGGCGTCCGGCTCGCGCTTGAGATGGACGGCCGCGCCCGCGATCATGGCGAAGGCGGCGCGGCGGACGAATTCGCGCTCGTCCTCGGCGAATTCCGGCACCAGCACCGCTTCCAGCCGCGCCTCCACGAACAGGTCGGCCGCGGCATCGACGATCTCCCACGACGCGAAGTCGGCCGCCCATCGCCGCGCCTCGTCCGCCGTCAGGCGGGCGGGCTCGGCCGTGTAGAGGGCGAGCATCCGCACCTCACGGATGCCTGCCCGCCAGAGCTCCATCGCGCGGGCGTGGTCGCGGCCGACCTGCCGGGCGATCTTCTGCATGTCCGGGTTGGAGATGCCGAGCGCGGCATCGGTGCGGATGCCGTAGCGCGCCATGCCGGCGATGTTCGGCTCCGAGCGCAGGCTCTCGAGATGCGCGACGATCCCGACGACCGTCGAGGCGGGCGAGAGGGCGCGCCCGGCCGCCACGGCTACCGCTCCAGCCGCGCCAGCAGCGAGGAGGTGTCCCAGCGGCTGCCGCCCATGGCCTGCACGTCCTTGTAGAACTGGTCGACCAGCGCCGTGACCGGCAGGCTGGCGCCGTTGCGGTCGGCCTCGGCGAGGCATATGCCGAGGTCCTTGCGCATCCAGTCGACCGCGAAGCCGAAATCGTAGCGGCCCTCGTTCATGGTCTTGTGGCGGTTCTCCATTTGCCACGAGCCGGCCGCGCCCTTGGAGATGACGTCGATCACCTTGCCGATGTCGAGCCCGGCCTTCTTGCCGAAATGGATACCCTCGGCCAGCCCCTGCACCAGCCCGGCGATGCAGATCTGGTTGATCATCTTGGTCAGCTGGCCGGCGCCGGCCGGCCCCATCAGGCCGACCATGCGGGCGAAGGATCCGATCACCGGCTTCGCCTTGTCGAAGGTGGCCTCGTCGCCGCCGCACATCACGGTCAGCACGCCGTTCTCGGCGCCGGCCTGGCCGCCGGAGACCGGCGCGTCGACGAAGCCGAGGCCACGCTTCTGCGCTTCCGCATCGAGTTCGCGCGCGACTTCCGCCGAGGCCGTGGTGTTGTCGACGAAGATCGCGCCGGGCTTCATCGCGGCGAAGGCGCCGTCGGCGCCGATAGTGACAGCGCGCAGGTCGTCGTCGTTGCCGACGCAGGCGAAGACGAAGTCCTGCCCCGCGGCGGCC
>JACZJD010000695.1 GCA_014860725.1 Aquamicrobium sp. | reverse complement strand
GCGCCGAGGCGCTCGTCGCTGCCGGCGTGGCGCGCGTGGTCGGCGCGGCGAGCGATCCCGACCCGCGCGTTTCCGGCAATGGCTACGCCATCCTGCGCGCCGCCGGCATCGAGGTCGTGGAGGGCGTCCTCGCCGCGGAAGCGCGCGACATGCTGGCCGGCTACCTGACCCGCTCCGTCAGCAAGCGGCCGGAAGTGACTCTCAAGCTTGCGGTTTCCGCCGACGGCATGATCGGCCACCGGGGCGAGGGGCAGGTGGCGATCACCGGCCCGGTCTCGCGCCGGCAGGTGCATTTGATGCGCGCGGAATCGAGCGCCATCCTCGTCGGCATCGGCACCGCGCTGGCCGACGACCCGGAGCTGACCTGCCGTCTGGCCGGTCTGGAAGCCCGCTCGCCGGCGCGCATCGTGCTCGACGCGGCGCTGCGCCTGCCGCCATCCTCGAAGCTTGCCGCCACGGCAAGGGAGGTGCCGGTGCTTCTTGCCTCCTCGGTGAAGGCCGACGAGGCGCGCCGTCAGGCGCTCGCCGCGCTCGGCGTCGGCTTCCTCGCGGTCGAGCTTCACGAAGGCCGGATCGCGCTGCCCGAGCTTCTGGAGGATCTGGGCGCGCAGGGCTACATGACGCTGATGGTGGAAGGCGGCGCGGAGACGGCGCGCCACTTCCTCGACGAGGGGCTGGTGGACCGCATCGCGCTCTTCACCGGCCCGGCGGCGATAGGCGAGGGCGGCGTCGCGTCGCCCGTTCTGCCGTCCTCCGTCCCGTCCGGCTTCCGCCGGGTGCGGCAGGCGCGGTTCGGCGACGATCTCTACAATGAATATGCGAGGGCGCTCTGATGTTCACCGGCATCGTCACCGACATCGGAACCGTGGCGGCCGCGACGCCGCTGCCGGAGGGCGTGCGGCTGCGCATCGACACCGCCTACGACCCCGCCGGGATCGACATCGGCGCCTCGATCGCCTGTTCGGGCGTGTGCCTGACCGTGGTGGCGCTGCCGGAAGCGGGGACGAACGCCCGCTGGTTCGAGGTCGAGGCATGGGAGGAGGCGCTGCGCCTGACCACCGCCGCCGGCTGGAAGCCCGGAACCCGCCTCAACCTCGAGCGCGCGCTCAAGATCGGCGACGAGCTCGGCGGCCACATCGTCTCCGGCCATGTCGACGGCAGGGCCAAGATCGTGGCGCGCGAGGCCGAGGGCGACGCCGTCCGCTTCACCCTCGAAGCGCCGCGCGAGCTTGCCCGCTTCATCGCGCCGAAGGGTTCCGTCGCGCTCGACGGCACCTCGCTCACCGTCAACCGCGTCGACGGCACGCGCTTCGACGTGCTCCTGATCCTCCATTCGCTCACCGTGACCACGTGGGGCGACCGCCAGGTCGGCGACGAGGTCAACCTCGAGATCGACACCATGGCCCGCTACGCCGCGCGGCTGATGGAGTTCGGCCGGTAGGAAGGGCTTTCCGCCCGCGCCGCCGGCCGTCGCGCAGCCCTGCGCCGCGTGCAGGGCTTCTATCCCCAACGAACCGCTTGCTAAGGTGTCGGCTTCGGCCTAAGTCACCGCCGTCTGCCGGAGATGTCTATGTCTGCTACCGAGCCCCTCAGGATACTCATCGTCGAGGCGCGTTTTTACGACGACCTTTCGGACGCGCTGCTCGGCGGCGCCAAGGCCGCGCTGGACGAGGCCGGCGCCACGTACGACGTCGTCACTGTGCCCGGTGCGCTGGAGATTCCGGCGGCGATCTCCTTTGCGCTCGACGGGGCCGAGGAGGACGGCGTGGACTATGACGGCTTCGTCGCGCTCGGCTGCGTCATCCGCGGCGAGACCTATCATTTCGACATCGTCGCCAACGAATCCTGCCGTGCGCTGATGGATCTGGCGGTCGAGGAATCGCTCGCCATCGGCAACGGCATCCTGACCGTCGAGAACGAGGCCCAGGCCTGGGCGCGCGCGCGCCGGGAAGAGGGCGACAAGGGCGGTTTCGCCGCCCGCGCGGCGCTGACCATGATCGCGCTGCGCGACCGTCTCGGAGCATGACCTTGGCCGCCAAGCAGGGATCGGACAAACCGGCAGGCCCGCGCCACGCCAACAAGCGCGGCGCGGCGCGGCTGGCCGCCGTGCAGGCGCTCTACCAGATGGACGTCGCCGGCAGCGGCATCCTCGAGATCACCGCCGAATACGAGCAATTCCGCCTCGGCAAGGAAGTGGACGGCGCGCAGTATCGCGAGGCGGACCCGCAATGGTTCCGCGCCATCCTCGCCGGCGTGGTCGAGAACCAGAAGGTCGTCGATCCCGTCATCCGCCAGGCGCTCACCGAGGACTGGCCGCTGTCGCGTCTGGATTCGACGCTGCGGGCGATCCTGCGCGCCGGCGTCTACGAGCTGATGCGCCGCCAGGACGTGCCGGTGCCGGTCATCGTCTCGGAATATGTCGACATCGCCAAGGCGTTCTACGAGGAGGACGAGCCGAAGCTCGTCAACGCCGTGCTCGACCG
>JACZJD010000011.1 GCA_014860725.1 Aquamicrobium sp. | reverse complement strand
TCCCCGGACTGGAGATGATCGCGGCCGGCCTCGGCGTCGCCGCGGCCGTGCTCGTGCTCGGCGGCCTCGGCTATGCGGCCTACGGGTGGTGGCGCAGCGGGCAGACGGTGGAGTCGCCGGCATGATCGATTTCCCCGACCTTCGCCCGCTCTTCTTTCTCGCCATCTTCGGCCTGATCTGCGCCGTCATCATCGTCATCGCAGGTGGCGGGTGGCTGGGCTACCACCTGTTCATGGCGATGAGCCTCTACCTGGGGGGCGCATGATCGTTCCCGGTTTCAGCAAGGTGTGGGCAGGGCTCGGTGCTGCGGCCGGCGGCCTTTTTGCCGGCCTTGCCGTCATCGCCTGGACGCACACCGTCACCATCCCCGCAGCAAAGCAGGAAACCCGCGCCGTGGTCGAAGCGGAAGCGGAAAGGAGAACCATCGATGCGATCAAGGCCGTTTCCGACGCTGCGGAGCGCGCTCGCGCTATGCGCCGCTACTGCGCTACTCGCGGGCTGCAATACAGCTTCGAAGCCGATCGCTGCCGGTAGCGACCACATGGCGGCCGGGGCGCGAGCCATCGTCGGTACCAGCCTGCTCGGCGCGCGCGGGGCCACGGTGAAAGACCAGGACAGCATCGACGATGCGGTCGCCGGCCTCTGCGGCGCCGGCAGCTACACGCGCGCCGAATGCGCCCGCCACGGCCGGGAGGCGTCGCGATGATGACGTTCGGCTTCCTCGTCCTGGTGTTCGGCTGCGCGCTCGTGCTGCTCAGCGCCTTCGCCGAGGCCAATCATTCGACCGGCCGCGACCGCACGACCAGCGAAAGCATGCGCGACGGTTTCGTCCTGGTGGCGATCGGCGCGGCCATCATCCTCCTGTCGTGGGCGTTGGGCTGATGGATATCGCTGCGATCGTGCCCTACCTCACCGCCGCCAACACGGCGCTGGCGCTCGGGGTGTGGGTCTATGCCGGTCTGACGCGCGGGTCGCGCGACAACGCCGACGCGCTTCGCGGGCTGAGGGAGCGTCAGAACGAAGCCGAGCGGAACATCCAGGCACTGCAGAACGAGCTGAAGCACCTGCCGGACGCCCAGGACGTCGTCGAGCTGAAGCTCTCCATCACCGAGATGCGCGGTGCGATGAACACGCAGGCCGAGGTCATGGGCAGCGTCGCCCGCACCGTGCAGCGGCTGGAAACCTACCTGATGGAGAAAGGCAAGTGAGCTACGAGCAGCACCTCGCCGAGGACGCACGCCTGGTCATCCTCAAGGAGTTGGCCAAACAGCCGGGCGGATCGCTCAACGAGACGCTGCTGGCGCGCGTCCTCGACACCTACGGCCACCGGCGTAGCCGCGACTGGCTGCGGACGCAGTTGCGCAAGCTCGACGAGCTGGGCGCGATCAAGCTGTCGGAGGCCGGCACGGTCATGATCGGCGAGATCACGCGGACCGGCATGGACCACGTCGAACGGCGCGCCGTGATCGACGGGGTGGCGCGGCCATCGCCGGGGGCCTGACGTGGCGAAGCGCGCCGGCCGGGGCCGGCTGTCGGCGATCGACCTGCTGCCGCCGGAGTGTGACGAGCTGATCTCCTGGGCGGCGAAGGCGCTCACCGATCGGAACCGTCACCAGACCGATATCTACGCCGAGTGGAGGCAGAAGCTCATAGCCTTGCAGGGCGAGACGGGTGTCAGCTTCGATATCCCGAGCTTTCAGGCGTTCAACCGCTACAGCCTTCGTCTCACGCAGATGACGCGGCGCCTCGAGCAAACCCGCGAGATCGCGGGCGCGATCTCCGATCGCTTCGACGCCGCGACCTCCGACGATCTCACGTTGATCGCGGCCGAGGCAATCAAGACGCTGGTGTTCGAGCTGTTGCAGGAAGGCGGCGAGGCCGGCCTCGACCCGAAGGGCGCCATGCAGCTCGCCGGTGCGCTCTATCGTGCCACCCAGGCACAGGGCGTCTCCACGGTACGGCGGCTGAAGGTCGAGCAGGAGTTCGAGCAGAAGGCCGAGGCCGCGATCGAGAAGGTGGCCGGCGAGTTGGGCCTGCCTGCCGACCGTGTCGCCCAGCTGCGCCGTGAGTTCCTCGGCGTCCGGCCGAAGCGCGACGGCGAGAGCCTGCCGGGCCGCAAGAAAAAGAGAAGGGACGGCGGCGAATGAGCGGTGGCGTCGACGTGCCGCGCGGCGCGTGGTCGGACCCGGTCCTTCCGCGCAACCCCGAAGAGCTTCCCGGAGAGCTGCCCCGAGGCGCGGAGATTCCCGCCGATCTCGATCCGCTCGCCGACGGCATCCTGATGCAGCATCAGGCCGATTGGGTGGCCGACGACAGCGATCTGAAGCTGTGCGAGAAGGGCCGGCGAACCGGCATCACCTTCGCCGAGGCGCTCGACGACACGCTCGTTGCCGCATCCGCCCGCTCGGCCGGCGGCGACAACATCTTCTATATCGGCGACACGAAGGACAAGGGCCGGGAGTTCATAGGCTACGTCGCCCACTTCGCACGCGTTGTCGCGAAGGAGCTGGCGACCATCGAGGAATTCGTGTTCCTCGACCAGCGCGACGACGGCTCGTCGAAGGAGATCGCGGCCTTCCGCGTGAGGTTCGCCTCCGGCTTCCGTGCGGAGGCACTCTCGTCCAGGCCGGAGAATATCCGTGGCCTTCAGGGCATCGTCGTCATCGACGAGGCGGCCTTTCACAAGGACGTCCGCGAGCTGCTCGACGCCGTCAACGCGCTGCTGATCTGGGGCGGCAAGGTTCGCATCATCTCGACGCACTACGGACACCTCAACCCGTTCAACGAGCTGATCCGCGAGGTGCGGGCCACCGGCAAGCCGCCATACTCGATCCACACCATCACCTTCGGCGACGCCGTCCGCAACGGCCTGTTCCGCCGCCGTTGCCTCATCAGGGGTGAAGAGTGGTCGGAGAAAGCCGAGCGCGCGTGGGAAAAGAAGATTCGCGATTCCTACGGCAAGCGCACCGCCAAGATGAAGCAGGAGCTGGACGCGATCCCCGCCGAGTCGGAAGGGGCCGCGCTCACCCGCGTGACGATCGAGGCCGCCATGCAGCCGGGCATCCCGATCGTGCGATGGGCCTGCGACGACGACTTCAAGAATGCGCCCGACCATGTCCGCACCGCCGACGCGCGCGATTTCTGCGAGCGGGAGCTGCGGCCCTTGCTGGAGAAGCTCAACCCGCGCCGCGCGCATGTCTTCGGCGAGGACTTCGCCCGCACGGGCCACGCCACCGTCATCCTGCCGGTCGAGATCGGCAGCGATCTCGTCAGGCGGGCCTGCTTCATCCTCGAGCTGCGCAACGTGCCGTTCGATCAGCAGCGCGAAATTCTCTTCTACGTGGTCGACCGGCTGCCCCGGCTGTCGGGTGGCGCGCTCGATGCCACCGGCAACGGCGCCTATCTGGCCGAGAAGGCGGCCCAGCGCTACGGCTCGACCGTCGTCGAGGTGAAGCTGTCCGAAGCCTGGTATCGGACCGAGATGGTCGCCTACACCGAGGCAATCGGCGACCGCAGCTTCATTCTGCCGCAGGATGAGGACGTGCTGCGCGATCATCAGGCGCTCATCTACGTCAACGGCATCATCAAGGTCCCCGACGATCACGAGGTCAAGGGCAACGACGGTTTCGAGCGTCACGGCGACAGTGCGGTTGCCGGGGCGCTGGCGCACTTCGCAAGCAGGGCCGAGCTCGAGGAGTACGGCTACACCAGCGGCTCCAGCCCCGACGAGGACGAAGGGGTCCAGATGTTCGAGCGGCCGACCTCGGGCGCCCTCGTGCCCTCGCTCCGCGGAGGGCTGTGGTGATGGACTACCCGATGGTGCTTGCCGTGTTCTCCGGGTCGGACGGCGAGGCGACCAAGGCCCTCTATGAGCAGCTTTCCGGGCTCGGCCCGGCTGGTGCGATCGGGATCAACCTCTTCCGGGCGCAGATGGCGTCGTCGCGCGCCAAGGTGTATCGGGGCGGCTCCTACAGGGGGATGGCCTACGATCGCAAGGGCTGGGCGCTCGACCAGCTCTGCGCGGCGCTCGTCGTCCATGGCGACGAGCTCGGGCTAGTGTGGGGCTGGGGCGAAGATCCTGCTCAGCCCGTGCATCGCCATGTCCTCTATGTCGACCTGCCGACCGGGCAGGTCTCCTTCCATGCCGGCGCGCGCGGTGTCGGTCCCGACTATCCTCGCCGCTGGGATGGCAAGCGGGGCATGTCACCGGCTCGCATCTGCCGCCACGTGGCCGAGCTGATCCGCGAAAGGAAACCCTGATGGCCCGCCCGTCGCGCATCATCGACCAGTGGGGCAATCCGATCGACACCGGCGCGCTGACGCGCGAGCTCGCCGCGCCTGCGCTCGGCTCGGTCCGGTCGGTCTGGAACGAGTCCGTCGTCACCGCGCTCGATCCCGTGGCGATGGCGCAGATTCTGCGTCAGGCCGGCCGCGGCTGGCCCGACCGCTTCTTCACGCTTGCCGAGGAGATGGAGGAGCGCGACCTGCACTACCGGTCCGTGCTCGGGACCCGCAAGCTCGCCATCACCGGCGTCGAGCCGATCGTGGTCGAAGCGCCGGGGGAAGGCGCGAAGGGCAAGAAAATCGCTGAAGCCGTCCGCGAGATGATCGCGGTGCCCGAGTTCACCGACGACTACACCACCGACCTTCTCGACGCGCTGGCGAAGAGCTACAGCCTGGTCGAGACGGTGTGGGACCGCAGCGGCAAGGAATGGTGGCCGAAGGCGTGGAAGTGGCGCGACCAGCGCTTCTTTCAGCTCGACCAGGTCGACGGCCGGACGTTGCGCCTGAAGGACCCCGGCACCACCGACGGGCTGGACCTGCCGCCCTACCAGTTCTCGATCCATCGGCCGAAGCTCAAGTCCGGCCTGCCGATCCGCGCCGGCCTCGCGCTTCCGGTCGCGTGGGCGTTCATGTTCAAGCACTACAGCATCAAGGACTGGATGGCCTTCCTCGAGGTCTACGGCATGCCGTTGCGCGTCGGCCGCTACGGGCCGAACTCGGGGCCGGAGGAGAGGCGCGTGCTGCTGCAGGCGGTGCGCGACATCTCGACGGACGCGGCGGCGATCATCCCGAAGGGGATGGATATCGAGTTCATCGAAGCCAAGGGCTCGGGCGGGTCGAACGGCCTGTTCTCGGCGATGGCCGAGTATCTCGACAAGCAGGTGTCCAAGGGGGTCCTCGGCCAGACGATGTCCACCGACGACGGCGCGTCGCTGTCCCAGGCCAAGGTCCACGAGGAGGTCCGCCACGATATCGCGCGGGCCGACGCGCGCCAGACGTCGGTGACGGCCAATCGCGACCTGATCCGCGCCTTCGTCGACCTGAATTTCGGCCCGCAGGATCGCTATCCCACGATGGTCATCCCCATCGTCGAGAGCGAGGACGTGAAGGCGCTGGCCGAGGTGGTCGAGCGGCTCGTCAATCTCGGCATGGAGATCGGCGCCGACGCGGCGCGCGAGCGCATCGGCTTCGAGAAGCCGGAGCCCGGCGCCGTGCTCCTGAGGCCCTCGCGCTCTATCCCCGCGCCCTCGGCAGAGGAGGAGACCCCGCCGCCCGGGAAGGAAACGGCCCGCCTCGCGAAGGCCTGCCCGCATTGCGGCGGCCACCACGCGCTCGCGGCCGAGGAGGTCGGCGAGCAGGACGAGCTCGACCTGCTGGTCGAGGAGGCGCTGTCGCACTGGCAGGCCGACATAGACCCGCTGCTGGAGCCGCTGCGCCGCCTGGTCGAGACGGCGCGCGACTATGACGAGCTGCGCGCCGGCTTGGAGCGCCTAACCTTCGGCGAGGCCGGCGCCCAGCTCGTGGCGCGGCTCGCCACGCTCGGCATGAAGGCGCGCGGCCTCGGGGATACCGGCCGGGGCCGCTGACATGGCCGATGAGCTCTTCGCCATCGCGCCCGAGGAGGTGGTCCGCTACTTCCGCGCCAAGCGGTCGCTGCCGTCCTTCGACTGGCGCGACGTCGCGCCGCAGGAACATGCCTTCTCCTGGACGGTGGCGAAGTCGATGGAGGGCGACATCCTGGAGGACATCCGCGCCGCCGTCGACGACGCCATCGTCAACCGGGTGCCCTACGAGGAGTTCGCCGACCGCCTGACGCCGATCCTGCAACAAAAGGGATGGTGGGGCCGGCGCGTCCAGACCGATCCGCGCGACGGCCGGCCGGCCGTCGTCCAGCTCGGCAGCCCGCGCCGGTTGCGCACGATCTATTGGGCGAACACCCACACCGCGCACGCTGCGGGCGAATGGGAGCGCAGCCAGCGCAACAAGCGGTTCCTGCCCTTCCTGCTCTATACCCTGTCCAAGGCCGAGCGGCGGCGGCCGGAACATGAGGGCTGGGTCGGCATCGTCCTGCCGGTCGATGACCCGTGGTGGGATACCCACTACCCGCCGAACGGCTGGGGATGCCTGTGCGGCGTTCGCCAGATCTCCGAGCGCGAGGCGCGCCGTCTCGGCTGGACGGACGGCATGACAGGCCCGCAGGTCGTCATGCGGCCGTGGAAGAACCGGCGCAGCGGCGAGACCGTCATGGTGCCGCTGGGCATCGATCCGGGCTGGGCGACCAATCCCGGCAAGGCGCGGGCGGCGAACGCCGCCGAGTTCCTGCACGGCAAGATCGCCGCCATGCCGGAGAACCGCCGCCGCGTCGCCATCGAGGACGTCGTCGGCTCGCCCGCCCTGCGCGCCCTGGTCGAAGGCAGGATGCCGGCCGGCTTCGCGCTGCCGGTGTCGCAGCTACCGGCGCAGGCAGTCGAGGCGTTCGGCGCGCGCAACGGCACGGTGCTGCTCTCGGCCGACAGCGCGCGCCACATCCTGCACGACGATCCGGCCCGGCATCTGACGGTCGAGCACTTCCGGCAGGCGCTGTCCGTCGTCGCCGCGCCCGAGGCGGTGCTGAGGGGCGACCGGGGCGTCATCCTCATGGGGCTGGCGGGCGGGCTGTGGTTGCGCGTGGTCGCGAAGTCGACGGCCGACGGCCGGGAGTGGTGGCTCGTCTCGTTCCACCGCAAGAGCGAGAAGGCGGTGCGCGACGCGATCGAGCGGGCGCGCCGGCAGGGGAAGCTGATCGAGTGAGGAAGAAGGGCGCGGCGGGTCGTCAACCCCGCACGGGTCCGGCAAAGCCGTCCCGGTCGAACTGGCTCGCGCCCAACATCATTATGGTGCAAGGTGCCGCCCGGTTCAAGGTAAGGGGGAACATCATGAACGCCATGCGATCCTGCGCCCTGGCTGCCGCGCTCGCCGTCGCCGCGCCCGCCGCGGCCGCGCCGATCGACGACAGCCGCCAGCTCTACGATGCGGTCCTCACCGCAGCGGCCTCGTTCATCGAGATCACCGCGCAGGAGCTGCCGGCCGCGGCAATGGCGGCCGCGCTGACCGGGACGGTGAGCCGCCCGGTCTCGGCAGCCGATGCGGCGTGGATGGCGCGCATGGTCGAGGGCGGACCGGACGCCTATCTGCCGTTCTTCCCCTGCCGGCAGGCTGCCGTAGCGCTGGAGGGGATCGCCTCGGCGTTCTCCGGCTTCCTGCGCGGGCAACTCGACCGTCCCGACGTCGAGGACGATGCCCGGTATTTTCGCGCCGATCTCGCCGGCTGCGAGGAGGCGCTCGGCGTGGCCCCCAGCTCGGTCGACCTCGCCGACGGGGTCGGCGAATAGGACGGCCCGTGAGCCGCCAGCGCTCCGTTTGCGGCCCGATACCCGCGCCAGGGGGCTTGCAGCGCTCCTGCCCCGTTCAAAACCCGTTCACGGCGTCATTCGTCGCCGGTCGTCGGCGGCGATCGGGCGCCTTCTCGTTGCTGGCGGAAGATTGGGGGCGACCCTGACAGTGTCAGGGTAGTGGCGGCGGGGCGACCGGCTCAATTTGTCGCCCATGAAAACGGCGACCGCAACAGCAATCTTCCGCACCGATCTGGCGAGCGAGGCCAAGGCCGCGCCCGAATGGATCGAGCTGTTCCCGGAGGGGCCTGATCTTCTGGCTCGCGACGGTCGGCGTTGGCGCGCCAACCCCGACGTCGTCGTCGCCGCCTTCAGGGCGAACAACGCGCCGCTGCCGATCGACTACGAGCACGGACAGGACATCCGCGCCGAGCGTGGCGAGGAAGCTCCGGCTTCCGGCTGGATCGTCGAGGTCGAGAACCGCGGCGGCGCCGTATGGGGCCGCGTCGAGTGGACGGAGAAAGCGGCCGCGATGATCGCGGCCAAGGAGTACCGCTTCATTTCCCCCGCCTTCAACCACACGAAGGACGGTCTGGTGACGCGGCTGCTGGGTGCAGGGCTGGTCAACCGCCCGGCGCTCGTGATGACGGCGCTCAGCCGTGAAACCCCACAGGAGAACCACATGAAGGCTATCGCCAAGGCGCTCGGCCTCGATGAAGCGTCGGAGGAGAAATCCGTCCTCGCCGCCATCGAGACGCGCGCGACCGAGCGCACGGCACTTTGCCAGGCGCTGAAGCTGGACCCGGCGTCCGCCGACCAGGCCGCCATCATCGCGGCCGTCGCCAAGCTGCAGGGCGACCTCGAAACGGCGACGGCCGCGCTGCAGGCCGCGCCCGACAAGGCCGAGTTCGCCGCGATCAAGCAGAGCCTCGACGACACGTCGAAGGCGCTGGCCGCGCTGCAGAAGAAGGACGCCGACCGCGACATCGATGCCGCGCTCGACGCCGCGCAGCTGGCGGGCAAGATCACGCCGGCCTCGCGCGACACCTATCGCGCCATGTGCGCGGTCGAGGGCGGCCTCGACCGCTTCAAGGCGCTCGCCGCCACGCTGCCGGTGATCTGCGAGCCGACCGATCTGGACGGCAAGACGCCCGGCACGGCCGAAGCCGCCGCCGGCGATCCGGTCGCGCTCGCCGCCCAGGCGCGTAAGTACCAGGACGAGCAGCACGCCGCCGGCCGCGAGATCGACATCGCCACGGCCGTGCTCGAGGTCGCGGCCAGGCAGGAGAAGAAGTCTTGACCACGCACAGCCCCATCCTCACCAAGAGCTTCCGCGCGTCGGCCGCGATCCAGGGCCACCTCATCGCCGCCGCCTCCGGCGCCGGCAACAGCGTGCGCACGGCGACCGGCCCGACCGACGCCCTCATCGCGGCCGTCGACGAGATGGGCGCGGCGGCCGGCGGCATGGCCGACATCGACGTCGTCGGCATCTCGTCCGTGCGCTTCGGCGACGACGTCGCGTTCAACGATCCGCTGACCTCCGACGATGAAGGTCGCGCCGTGAAGGCCGAGCCGGTCGCGGGCGAAATCGTCCGCATCATCGGCTTCGCCATGTGCGATGCCGGCGAGAACGACGTCGGCACCTACTGGGTCGCCCCCGGCATCCTCGCCACGCCCGAACCGGCCGGTCCCTGATCCGGCCCTTGACCGCATCCCGGCCGGCTCGACCGGCCGGCCCTCTCTCATCCGTTGAAAGGCTTTTGAACGATGTCGCATAATCGCCCGTTCCCGACCTCCGCGACGCTGACGGCGATCGCGATCGCCTACCAGAACCCCGATGCCGCCCTGATCCACACCCGCGCCCTGCCGGCGATTCCGGTGCTGTCGGAAAAATTCACCTGGCAGGAGTTCCCGCTCGCTCAGTCGTTCACCGTCCCCGAGCTCGAGGTCGGCCGCCGCGGCCGCGTCGGCCGCATCGAATTCAAGGCCGAGGAACGCGACTCCTCCACCAAGGACTACGGCCAGGACAGCGAGATTCCGTATTCGGATATCCGCGAGGCGGCCGCCGCCCGCGCGGCGAAGCTGACAACCTACGATCCGCGCGCCGCCGCGACGGCGCAGTTGACCAACCTCGTGAAGCTCGGCCGCGAGGTGCGCTGCGCCCAGGTGGTGCAGAACCCGGCCAACTATTCGGCCGACCGCAAGATCGTGCTCGCCAACGCGAACGACAAGTTCTCGAAGTACGACACCTCCGATCCGTTCGGGGTGATCTCCGAAGGCTTCGACAAGACGCTGGTCTACCGCCCCAACCACATCATCATGGGTCAGCCGGTCTGGTCGAAGATCAGGGGCCACCCGCGGCTCATCAAAGCGGTGAAGGGCGGGCTGACCGAGGACGGCGCCATCACCAAGGCGCAGTTCGCCGAGCTGTTCGAAATTCCCGTCGAGAACCTGCTGATCGGCCAGGCGCAGGTCAATCTCGCCAAGCGTGGCCATGACCCGCTCCTCGCCCGCGTGTGGGGCAAGTCGATCCAGCTCCTCTATCTCGACCGCTCCAAGCAGGCGTCGACCGACGGCGTCATGACGTGGGGCTTCACGGCGGAGTACGGCACGCCCATCGCCGGCTCGATCGAGGACAAGGACATCGGTCTCGAGGGCGGCGAGCGCGTCCGTGTCGGCGAGAAGGTTCGGGAAGTCGTCTGCGCCAAGGATGTCGGCTACCTCATCGAGGAGGCCGTCGCCTGACGGCGACCTCACGTCATGGCCCGGCCGCTCGCGCGGCCGGGTCTGCCGCAAGCGGTCCGCCGACCGTTTTCGCCAGACCCGAAGGAGAGGCACATGGACGATCTGACCAGGATCAAGGGCATCGGCAAGACCTACGCGGTGCGGTTGGCGCAAGCCGGCTTCGAGACCTACGCCGCCCTGGCGAACGCGACCGGCGAGGCCGAGCTGCAGAAGCTTCAGGAGGCCGGCTTCGAGAGCGGCGTCGTCGAGATGTGGGCGAAGGAGGCCGCGGCCCTGGTCGCCGAGGAGGCCGCCCGCGAGGCCGAGGCGAAGGAAGAGGCCGAGAAGGATGCTGCCGCTCAGGCC
>JACZJD010000694.1 GCA_014860725.1 Aquamicrobium sp. | reverse complement strand
GCTGGCCGCAGGCCGAGCGCGAGCGCTATCTCGGCCTGCCCTACGACAACTACCTGCTCACCGTGCCGCTCGACGACCAGCTCCGCCACCTCGCCTTCATCCGCGACGCCGACGCGTCGGGGCGCAAGCTCGCGACCATGGTGCGCACCCACCAGTTCGAGGCCGTGACCGAGATCACCGTGCTCGCGCCCGACCATCCGCGCCTCTTGTCGGTGATCGCCGGCGCCTGCGCGGCGGCGGGCGCCAACATCGTCGACGCCCAGATCTTCACCACGGCCGACGGGCGCGCGCTCGACACCATCCTGATCTCCCGCGAGTTCGACCTCGACGAGGACGAGCGCCGCCGCGCCGAGCGCGTCGGCCGGCTGATCGAGGACGTGCTGTCCGGCAAGGCGTGGCTGCCGGAGATGATCGAGAAGCGGGCGAAGCCGAAGCGCGGCACCGGCGCCTTCCGCGTCGCGCCGCGCGCCGAGATCCGCAACACGCTGTCCAACCGCTTCTCGGTCGTCGAGGTCAAGGGCCTCGACCGGCCGGGGCTCCTGTCCGAGATCACCGGCGCGCTGTCGGACCTGTCGCTCGACATCGCGTCCGCCCACATCACCACCTTCGGCGAGAAGGTGATCGACACCTTCTACGTGACCGACCTGACCGGCCACAAGATCGACAATCCCGCCCGGCAGGAACGCGTGCGCAAGACGCTCGTCGCGGTGATGGAGGGCGGGTCGTCGGAGCGCAACAGGGCAGCCACGGCCGCGGCCTCCTGACCGCGCGCCCTACAGGATAGGCATTCCATGAGCCTCGTGAAGAAATTCGCCGCCGTCGGCGGGGCAACCTCGGTCAGCCGCATCAGCGGCTTCGTCCGCGAGGCGCTGATCGGCGCCGCGCTCGGCGCCGGCCCGGTCGCCGACGCCTTCTATGCCGCCTTCCGCTTCCCGAACCTCTTCCGCCGGCTGTTCGCCGAGGGCGCGTTCAACACCGCCTTCATCCCGCTGTTCGCCAAGGAGCTGGAAGGCGGCGGCGAGGCGGCGGCGAGGCGCTTCGCCGAGGACGTGCTGTCGGTGCTGATGGCCTCGCTGATCCTGCTGTCGGGCGCGGCCATCCTGTTCATGCCGTTCCTGGTCGTATGGGTGATCGCGCCCGGCTTCGCCGACGACCCGGAGAAGGTGGACCTGACCGTCCTGCTCACCCGCGTCATGTTCCCCTACCTGTTCTTCATGTCGCTGGTGGCGATGCTGTCCGGCATCCTGAACTCGATGCGGCGCTACTTCCTCGCGGCAATCGTGCCGGTGCTGCTCAACGTCATCCTGATCGGCGTGCTCGTGGTCACGCTCTCGCTCGGGCTCGACGGCGCGACGACCGGCCTGTGGCTCGCCTGGGGCGTGTTCGCCTCCGGCGCGGCGCAGCTCTTCTTCCTCGCGCGCGGCGTGCGGCAGGAGGGCTTCTCCATGTCGCTGCGGCGACCGGCGCTGACGCCCGACGTCAAGCGCCTGCTGGTGCTGATGGGGCCGGCGCTGCTCACCGGCGGCGTCATTCAGATCAACCTCCTCGTCGGGCAGATCATCGCCTCGGCGCAGGACGGCGCCATCGCGCTCCTCAACTATGCCGACCGCATCAACCAGCTGCCGCTCGGCATCATCGGCATCGCCATCGGCGTCGTGCTCCTGCCCGAGCTCGCGCGCACGCTCAAGGCCGGCGATTTCGACGACGCCCAGCACCTGCAGAACCGCTCGCTCGAATTCGGGCTCGGCCTCACCTTGCCGGCGGCCGTGGGCTTCATGCTGTTCTCCGGCCCGCTGGTGAACATCGTCTACGAGCGCGGCGCGTTCACGGCCGAGACCACGGCGCTGACGGCGGCCGCCCTTTCGGCCTTCGCTACCGGACTGCCGGCCTATGTGCTGATCAAGGTGTTCTCGCCGGCCTATTTCGCGCGGCTCGACGTCAAGAGCCCGATGTGGTTCTCGTTCGCCGCCGTCGTCGTCAACATCGTGGGCAGCCTGATCCTGTTCCCGATCTGGGGTCATGTCGGCATCGCCGCCGCGACCTCGGTCTCGGCCTGGCTGAACTTCGCGCTGCTTGCCGGCGTCCTGTGGCGGCGCGGCGACTTCCGCCCCTCGGCGGTCACGCTCAGGCGCTCCACCATGATCGTGGTCGCCAGCGCGGCGATGGGCGCGCTCGTCGTCGTCCTCGGCATGTGGGCCGAGCCCTGGCTCTCCTCGCCCAGGACGGTGGTGCGCCTCGCCGCCACGCTCGGCGTCATCGGCATCGCCGCCACGGTCTACTTCGCCATCGTCATCGCCACCGGCGCGGTCGACCGCGAGGAGCTGAAGCGCGCGCTGCGCCGGCGCAAGGCCCGGCAGGCCGAACCGTCGGCGACGCCGCCCGCGACACCCCTTGATCCGTGACGCGGCATCCGCCATAAGCCCACGCGACCCGCGGCTCTCGCTTGCCACGAGGCCCTCCACAAGCTTCGGACCCCATATCCATGAGCAGTTTCAAACCCCTCGTCTTCTCCGGCGTCCAGCCGACCGGCAACCTCCATCTCGGCAACTATCTCGGCGCGATCCGCAAGTTCGTCGCGCTGCAGGAGAGCCACGACTGCATCTATTGCGTGGTCGATCTCCACTCGATCACGGCGCAGCTCGTGCATGACGACCTGCCGTCGCAGACGCGCTCGATCACGGCCGCCTTCCTCGCCGCCGGCATCGACCCGAAGAAGCACATCGTCTTCAACCAGAGCCGCGTGCCGCAGCACGCCGAGCTCGCCTGGATCTTCAACTGCGTCGCGCGCATCGGCTGGATGAACCGCATGACGCAGTTCAAGGACAAGGCCGGCAAGGACCGCGAGAACGCCTCGCTCGGGCTCCTCGCCTATCCGAGCCTGATGGCCGCCGACATCCTCGTCTACCGCGCCACCCACGTGCCGGTGGGCGACGACCAGAAGCAGCACCTCGAGCTGACGCGCGACATCGCCGCCAAGTTCAACAACGACTTCTCGAAGAAGATCGGCGAGCTCGGCCTCGGCGTCGAGATGACGGTGGGCGAGGAGGTCGTCAACGGCTTCTTCCCGCTGACCGAGCCGCTGATCGAGGGCCCGGCGACGCGCGTGATGAGCCTGCGCGACGGCACCAAGAAGATGTCGAAGTCCGACCCGTCGGACCTGTCGCGCATCAACCTGACCGACGACGCCGACGCCATCGCCAAGAAGATCAAGAAGGCCAAGACCGATCCCGAGCCGCTGCCGTCCGAGCTCGACGGGCTCAAGGACCGGCCGGAGGCGGAGAATCTCGTCGGCATCTATGCCGCGCTGGCCGAAAAGAGCCGCGACGCGGTGATCGCCGAGTTCGGCGGGCAGCAGTTCTCGGCGTTCAAGCCGGCGCTGGCCGAGCTGGCCGTCGAGAAGCTCGCGCCCATCGCCGCCGAGATGCGCCGCATCTGCGCCGACCCAGCCTATATCGACGCCGTGCTGCGCGACGGCGGCGAGCGCGCCGGCGCCATTGCCGAGCGGACGATGAAGGATGTTCGCGAGATCATCGGCCTCCTCGGCGACTGACGGCGCCAGGATGAGCCGGCATCTCGGCGCTTGCTCCATCTCCTGCGCGGTGGCAGATTGCCCGCCGGAGCGGTCGCGGCGATGCGGGACGGGCACGGCGCGGCCGGACAGGAAAGAGCGCCGCAAGGCGGGAGAGGGCCCATGGTTTCAAGACGCCTGAGCGGGGAGGCCGGCCACCGGCGCAAGTTCCTCGCCATCGTCGACGCCACGCCCGAATGCGAGCGCGCCATCGCCTATGCGGCGCGGCGCGCCCGCTCCACGGGCGGCGCGGTGGTGCTGCTCTACGTCATCGAGACGGCCGATTTCCAGCAATGGCTCGGGGTCGAGCAGATCATGCGCGAGGAAGCGAGCGCGGCGGCGGCCGCGACCCTCGATTCGCACGCCTCGCGCGTGCGCGAGAAGGTCGGCATCGAGCCGGAGCTGGTGGTGCGCGAGGGCGAGCCGGCGCAGGAGATCCACAAGCTGATCGAGGAGGACCAGGACATCGCCATCCTGGTGCTCGCGGCCGGCAGCGCCAAGGAAGGGCCGGGGCCGCTCGTCGCCTCGGTCGCCGGCAAGGGCGCGGCCTTCCCCATCCCCGTCACCGTGGTGCCGGCCGGCCTCACCGACGAGGAGATCGAGACGCTGGCCTGACGGTTGCCATGACCGTCCGCCGCGGCTGGACGATTGCGCCCGGGCCGGCCAGGGCCCATATAGGGCGAAGAAGCAGCTCCACCCGTGAGGCGGTTTTCCGGCCGGAGATGCGTGAACCGAGGATTTGACAAGGCTTGCCGCCGGCGGCCCCTTGTCCTATTTAGAACAATTCCAGACTGGAACGACGGAGAACGGCCATGTTCATCCAGACAGAGGCGACCCCCAATCCCGCAACGCTGAAGTTCCTGCCGGGCAAGGTGGTGCTGGAGGACGGCACGGCCGATTTCCGCGACGCCGCCACGGCGCGCGAGGCCTCGCCGCTCGCCGGCGCGCTGTTCGAGGTGCCGGGCGTGACCGGCGTGTTCTTCGGCTACGATTTCATCACCGTCACCAAGCAGGAAGGCCCGGACTGGCAGCACCTCAAGCCCGCGATTCTCGGCGCGATCATGGAGCACTTCATGTCCGGCCTGCCGGTGATGATGCGCGGCGGGACGGCCGCCTCGCTCGCCGAGGAGGCCGAGGGCGAGGAGTTCTACGACAAGGCCGACGAGGAGCTCGTGCTGACCATCAAGGAGCTGCTCGACACGCGGGTGCGCCCCGCCGTGGCGCAGGACGGCGGCGACATCACCTTCCGCGGCTACGAGAACGGCACCGTGTTCCTGCACATGAAGGGCGCCTGCGCCGGCTGCCCGTCCTCGACCGCGACGCTGAAGCACGGCATCCAGAACCTTCTGCGCCACTTCGTGCCCGAAGTGGAGCATGTCGAGCAGATCCCGTAACCGGCAGTCGCCCGGCCTGGCCGGGCGGCGCGAACCCGGCGGCAAAGACAGAAAAACCGGGCTTGCGGCCCGGTTTTTCTGCATCTGCGACGTCGGTGTTGCCTAGACGGTTCGCATCATTATTTGACGATGACCTTCGCCCCGATCTCGACGCGGTTGTAAAGGTCGATGATGTCCTGGTTGATGAGTCGGATGCAGCCCGACGACATCGCCCGGCCGATCGAGTTCCATTCCGGCGTACCGTGCAGGCGGTAGCCGGTGTCGCCGCTCTTGTTGAACAGGTAGAGCGCGCGGGCGCCGAGCGGGTTCGACAGGCCGCCAGGCTGGCCGCCGCGCCACTTGGCGAGCTCCGGCTGGCGGCCGATCATCGCCGCCGGCGGCGATGATCGGCCATTCGCGCTTCATCGCGACGCGGGCGGTGCCCGACCATTCGAAGCCCTCGCGGCCGACGCCGATGCCGTAGCGCATGGCCTTGCCGTCGGCCATGACGAGGTAGAGGAACTTGTCCTTGGTGTCGACGATGACCGTGCCGGGCTTCTCCGCGGTCTGGTAGCGCACGACCTGGCGGTGATACTGCCGCGGCACCTGATGGATCGGGATCGCGGGAAGCTGGTAGCCCGCATCCTTCTTCGAGCCGTAGTCGGCGGTGAAGATGCTGCCGCCCGTGGTGCAGCCGGCAAGGGCGGTGATGGCCCCGAGCGCCGCAACGATAAGGAACTGTCTCAATTTCATGTGAGTATCGAAGACCCTGTTGACCCGATGGCGCCCGATTCGAGCCGCAATTTCGCCATGGTTTGTTTGGCTTACCTTGCGGCGTTTGCCAAGCCCGGACAGCAACCGCAAAGGGTGGCGGCATGTCGCTTGGTGCGACAATATGGCAAATCGGCAACATTTTCACGGTTTCGTGAAGCATATCTTCGCGCTGCCTGCGAAACCTTGCGAAAGCGAAAGGAGCCGCAATGAACGTCTCGGAAGCCGCCCGCCGTTCCGGCCTGCCGGCCAAGACCATCCGCTACTACGAGGATGTCGGCCTGATACGGCCCGGCCGCGCCGCCAACGGTTATCGCGACTATTCGGGCGAGGACGTGCACAGCCTCGCCTTCCTCAAGCGGGCGCGCGGCCTCGGCTTCTCGATCGAGGACTGCCGGCAGCTGATGGCGCTCTACCGCGACAAGAGCCGCGCCAGCCACGACGTGCGCGAGATCGCGGTGGCCCATGTCGCGGCGATCGACGAGAAGATCGCCGAGCTCGAATCCATGCGCCGCACGCTCGACACGCTGGTGCGCGCCTGCCACGGCGACGACCGGCCGGACTGCCCGATCCTCGAGGACATGGCGGGCAGCGCCCGCCGCAAGTGCGGCTGACCGGGAGCGTTTTCGACCCGGGCGGAAGCCGCTCCTGCGGCGCCGGGCTTCAAACGGCCGGGCTTCGGTGCCATTGTGCGGCCATGCCCATCGTTTCGCCGATTCCCCTAAACCCGCTCGCCGACGGCCGCCAGTCCGACCGGGCGATGCTCGTGCGCCGCGGCGTGCAGCGCCTGCTGATCGAGATGGGCGCGGTCGCCATCCCCGAGCTGCCGCTGGCCACGGGGCGGCGCGCCGACCTCGTGGCGCTGACGCGCAAGGGCGACATCTGGATCGTCGAGATCAAGTCGTCGGTCGAGGATTTCCGCGTCGACCGCAAATGGCCGGAATATCGGCTCTACTGCGACCGCTTCTTCTTCGCCACCCATCCCGGGGTGCCGGAAGCGATCTTCCCGGCCGAATGCGGCTTCATCCTCTCGGACGGCTACGGCGCGGAGATGCTGCGCGAGGCCCCCGAACACCGGCTCGCCGCCGCCGCACGCAAGGCGC
>JACZJD010000693.1 GCA_014860725.1 Aquamicrobium sp. | reverse complement strand
GGTCTGGAGCGCGCGCACCGCCTCGCCGCGCGCGCCGCGGCGCAGGACGCCGTGAGAGGGCGCTGGCGCTGCGTTCCCTCCGATGAGGGCCGCATAGGTCTTGTAGGCGCGGGCGAGTCTGGTGTCGTAGCCGTTGGCGCGGAAGCCCGGCCCGTTGTAGCCGCGCGCGAAGGCGGCCCAGTCGCGCCGGCGCAGCGCGTCGGCGAGGCCGGCCTTCTCGATGTAGCGCGCCATCAGCCGCAGCTGGCCGCGCGCGCCGCTTCTGGCTTCCGCCACCAGCGCGTCGATGCTGGCATAGCCCAGCCATGCCCAGTGCGCGCCCATGACCTGCCCCATGCCCCACGAGGTCGATTCCCACGCCGCCTTGCGGTCGATGGCGGCGGCGCGGGTGAGGAGCGCCCAGCGCGCGCCCTGGGAGGCGGGATTCTTCACCCGGCCGGCCTCGGGCGAGGCGAGGCCCTGCCGGCGCGCCTCGTCGCGCGCTGCGCCCGCCAGCCTGCGGTCGAAATAGTGGCCCTCGAAACGGATCAGCGGTTCGGCCCTGCTGCCGATCGTCGCATGCGTCTTCAGCCCGCTCTCGATGTGGGCGACGGCGGCCAGCGCCGCCGCCTCGACCTTCAGCCCGTCCGCCACCGCCCCGATTTCCCGCATCACCGCACTGTCGACCATCCTGCCTGCGCCTCCGTTTCTGCGGCGTCATTGTCGGGCGGAGGCGAGGGGAGGTGGATAGATCCGGGCGTCCCGGCGCGACATTGCAATGTCATGATCGCCTGCCTATCTGCGGCGGGCCAAAACATCGCAAGGAGGCGAGGATGCTTGATCCGAAAGCGCTGCTGGACGACCTCTTGGGGTCCAAGGTGCCCGGCACCCAATCGACCGTGAGGGAGAAGGCGGGTCAGGCCGCCCAACTGGCACGGGACAATCCGATTGCCGCCGGCGCGCTCGCAGCCATCCTGCTCGGCACGGGCCCGGGGCGCAAGGTCACCGGCTCGGCGCTGAAGATCGGCGGCCTCGCCGCGGTCGCCGGCCTCGCCTACAAGGCCTACCAGAACTATTCCAAGGGCGCTTCGCCCGACGCCGCGGCGCAGGGCGAGCCGGAGCTCCTGCCGCCGCCGGCCGACACCGCCTTCGACCCGGCGCAGGCGCCGCAGGGCGAGGCGGAATTCGCCTTGGTCATCGCGCGGGCGATGATCGCGGCGGCACGCGCCGACGGTCACATCGACGAGGCCGAGCGGGCGCGCATCGCCGACCGGCTGCACCTGTCCGGCATCGGCGAGGATGCCGAAGCCTTCCTGCTAGCGGAACTGGAAAAGCCGGTCGATCTCGACGGCATGGTCGCCGCGGCGCAGACGGACGCGCAGAAGGTGGAGCTCTACACCGCTTCGCGCCTCGCCATCGACCCGCAGACCCGGGCCGAGCGCGGCTATCTCGACATGGTCGCCGGCCGGCTCAGGCTGCCCGACGCGCTGGTCGACCACATCGAGGCGACGGTGGCGCAGGCGAAGGTGGAGGTTCCCGCCTGATCCTCCAGCCGTTTCAGGCGGCAGGACGACCCCGCGCCATGCAAGATTTCGCGTGCAAGAAGTGAGGGTTGCCGACTGCCGCGAACATCGTCAACCTTCGGTTAACGAATCGGGTTCAATCTGAAGCAAGTCGGACAGGCTTTTCCTCCTCCCAGGCCGATCCGGAAACTCAAGGGCGACCGCCGCGGTCGCCCTTTCTTTCGCCTCCTCTCCCATCTGGTGTATTGCGCAGCCGGGGCTGGTTCTTTACCCCGTCCATGCATTGCGGCGTGGTCCGCAGCGGTTTCACCGGAGTGCAGGACATTGCCATGAGCGATCTGAGCGGATGGACACCGCGCAACCGGCCGGCGCGCGCGCCGCTGGAAGGCCGCCATGTGCGGCTGGAGCCGCTCGACGCCGCCCGCCATGGCGACGGCCTCTTCGCCGCGTCGGCCACGGCCGATGCCGGCGACCGCTTCCGCTATCTCGCGGAGCCCGCGCCGGACGACCGGCCGGCCTTTGAGGCTTGGCTGGAGAAGGCGGCCGCGAGCGAGGACCCGCTGCATTTCGCCGTCATCGACAAAGCGAGCGGCCGCATCGCCGGCCGCCAGAGCTTCATGCGCATCGACGCGGCCAACGGCGTCATCGAGATCGGCAACATCTTGTGGAACGACCCGGTGGCGCGGCGGCCGGCGGCAACGGAGGCGCTCTACCTGTTCGCGCGCCATGCCTTCGACACGCTCGGCTATCGCCGCTTCGAATGGAAGTGCAACGACCGCAACGAGCCGTCGAAGCGGGCGGCCCTGCGCTTCGGCTTCGCCTTCGAGGGCGTGTTCCGCCAGCACATGGTGGTCAAGGGCGAGAACCGCGACACGGCATGGTTCGCGATGATCGACGGGGACTGGCCCGTCATCCGCGGGGCCTTCGAGGCGTGGCTCGCGCCGGAGAATTTCGACGCCGACGGCCGGCAGAAGCGGCGGCTCGAGGACATCAGGGCGGAAATCGCCGGCAGGACGGGAAAGGCAGGCTGATGGACCGTGGAACGCGCAACGCGGCGATCGCGGCCGCGCTCATCCTTCTCGGCTTCGGCGTCGTCGGCTACTACATGCCGGCCATCATGGTGTGGCTGGGCGAGCTGTCGCCCTTCGCCGGCGGCGCGGCGGCAGCGCTGTTCGTGCTGGCGTTCTTCGGCGTGTTCTGGCTGCGCGGCCGCAGCCAGCGCCGCAGGGGCGAATAGCTAGACCGACAGGCTCGCCGAAAGCAGCGCCACGCCGAGCAGGAACACGAAGGCGGCGCCGGCGATCTCGATGGCGGCATGAACGCGGTTGCCCGCGCGGCCGTCGCCGGCGAGCGCCACGGCCCAGTTCTTCGCTGTCACCGCCATGACGGCGAGCGCGGACACGGTGATGGCCGTGCCGATCGACATCGCCGCGACGGAGAGCACGCCCGCCACCCACAACCCGTTCAGGAAGGCGAAGGACAGCACGATCAGCGCGCCGGTGCAGGGGCGCAGCCCGACGGCGACGATGGCCGCCCAGGCCGTGCGCCAGTCGAAGCGCTCGCCGGAGATCAGCTTCGGGTCCGGCGCATGGGCATGGCCGCAGCCGCACGCCTCGCCGTGCTCGTGGTGGTGGTGATCGTGATGGTCGTGATCGTGGTGCCCGTGGTCGTGATGATGGGCATGGACATGCGCCGCCGACAGGCTGTGCACGGGGCTGCCGACGAGAAGGCGCCGCAGCGCCGGCGCGGCCTTCTTCCACAGCAGCCATGCGCCGAACGCCGTCACCAGCACGTAGGAGGCGATCTCGAGGAAGCGGGTCGCGTCCGTCATCGAGACGGAGCTGCCGCGCAGGACGAGGAAGACCGCGCCCATCAGCACGATGGCTGAGACCCCCTGCAGCGCCGCCGAGACGAAGGAGAGCAGGATGCCCCGGCGCAGCGCCACCTCGTTGGCGAGCATGTAGGACGAGATCACGGCCTTGCCGTGCCCCGGTCCCGCGGCGTGGAAGACGCCGTAGGCGAAGGAGAGGCCGACGAGAAGCCACGCGCCGCCGCCGCCGTCGCGCATGGCGCGCATCGCGCCGGAGAGCGCGCGGTAGAAGGATTGCTGCTGCGCGTTCACCCAGTTGAAGAAGCCGGCGAGCAGGCCGGTCGAGGGCAGCGTCGCCTCGCTGGCGCCGATGCCGAGAGAGCTCTGCGCATGGGCGTGGCCGACGAAATGGGTGAGGACGTAGGTCAGCGCGAGAAGCGCGAAAACGACGCGGACGGCGGTCTTGTTCACGGTCATCGTCAGCCCTTGCAGGTGAGTTCGAGCCGGGTGGCGAAGATCTTGGTCAGATCGTTCCCCGACGGGTCGTCGAAAAAGGCGTCGGTCAGCGACTGCTGGTTCATGGCGATGGCCTCGTCCGGATCGGGCCGGACGACGGCGCGGGTGCAGCCGGAAGGCATGCCGCTGACGGTCAGGCTGGCGTCGTCGTAGAAGTCGATCGCCGTGTAGAAGGTCGGGTCGTAGACGCCGAAGCCGGCCGTGCCGCCGAGCTTCAGAGGCTTTGCCGGCCGCGATTCGAACAGGATGATGAGTTGGCTGTCCTGGAAGTCGGCGATGATGCGCTCGGGCGCCTGCATCTCGACGTCACGACCGTCGATGGTGACGAACTGGAAATAGCCGAACTCGGCGAGCGATTCGTGGATGACGGCGCCGACCGTCTCCAGCTCGGCCGTGTCGAGCTCAAGGTCGGAATTGGTGTCGAACTCGATGAGAACGGTCGAGGAGAACAGGTCGTCGAAGCGCCACAGATGGCGCAGCGCCTCGACGTTGCCGGCGGGATCGACGACGATCTCGAGACTGGCCTCGGCGAAGACGTGGGGATGCGCGGAGGCCGGCGTCGCCGGCATGAGGATGCCGGCAAGAGCCGCTGCGGTGAGCGCATGCATGGCGGATCGCGTCACAGTTCCCGTCCCTTCGCGTGTGAGGTCGGAGCATCGGCACAAACGGGGCGAAATTGGGACATCCGGGCGGCTTCGGCGTCGCACGGCCTCACACCGCCTCGTGCTTCCTGAACCACTGGGCGAGGAAGTCCACGAACACCCGGATCTTCACCGGCAGATAGCGGCGGTGCGGGTAGACCGCGAAGATGCCGCCGCCGCGCGGCACCCATTCGTCGAGCACCGAGACGAGCTGGCCGCTTTCCAGCGCCGGCTTGGCGATGAAGTCGGGCAGCGGCGCGAAGCCGAGGCCGGCGATGGCGGCTGCCCGCGTCGTCAGCGGGCTGTTGGCCTCGAGCGGCCCGCTGACCGGCACCGAGAACATCTCGCCGTTCTCGCGCATGAACGGCCAGTTCGACAGCCAGCGGCCGTTGGTGTCGACGATGCAGGGCGCCTTGGCCAGATCCTGCGGCTTCTCCAGCGGGCCGGTGCGGGCGATCAGCTCGGGCGAGCCGCAGATCTTCAGCGAGAACGGCGCGAGCCGGCGGGCGATCAGCGAGGAATCCTCCAGCCGCGTGATGCGGATGGCAAGGTCGTAGCCCTCCTCGACCAGATCGACGAACCGGTCGTCGAGGTGGATGTCGAGCACCACGTCGGGGTGCTCCTTCGCGAAGTCGATCAGCGACTGGCCGATGGGCGCGTCGGAGAAGGTGCGCGGCGCGGTCAGCTTGATGCGGCCGCGCACGTCGCCCGACGAATCGCGCACCGTGTCGGCGAGGCTGTCGATCTCGCGCACGATCTCAGAGGCGCGGCGATAGTAGGTGTGGCCGACCTCGGTCAGCGGGAACTGGCGCGTCGTGCGGTTGAGCAGTAGCGCGCCGAGCTCGTCCTCCAGCTCGCGGACATATTTCGACAGAAGCGCCTTGGAGCGGCCGATCTTGCGGGCGGCGGCGGAAAAGCCCTCGGCCTCGACGACGTCGATGAAGGCGCGCATGCGCGTCAGGGTGTCCATGCTGTCTCTTCGTTCGCGGATCGGAAACGAGGAGACGAATGTCGTTCATTTTTTAGCCCGGATCAAGCCGATCGCACAGAAGACGAGCGCGACGCCAGACGCCACCGTGCGGACGAGATTCCAGACCTGCCAGGGCTGCGAATAGGCGTCCCAGATCAGCCTTGCCGCCTCGATGTCGTCCGGCACGGCCTCGCGCGCCAGCGCCTCGTTCATCGGCACGTTGAC
>JACZJD010000692.1 GCA_014860725.1 Aquamicrobium sp. | reverse complement strand
GTGACGCTGGAGCCGTGCCCGATGTGCGCGGCGGCGATCTCCTTCGCGCGCATCCGGCGCCTCTATTTCGGCGCGACGGACGAGAAGGGCGGCGCGGTGGTCAGCGGCGTGCGGCTGTTCGCGCAGCCGACATGCCACCACGCGCCCGAAATCTATGCCGGCATCGCCGAGGGGCGGGCCTCGGAGCTCCTGAAATCGTTCTTCCGGGAAAAGCGCTGAGCCGGCCCGAAAGGACCGCAGCGATCGTGCCGCCGCAGCGGGTTGCCCTACCAGGGCAGAAGGTCGCGCCAAGACGACTTGCCGGAGGCGGCCTTGCCGCGCCGCTCCTTCTTCCACTCGTCCTCGCCGAAGTCGTCCGCGGCGGCCGTCTCGTTCGGCACGCGGTATTCGACCGGCGGCTCGGAGAGGTACTTGCGGCTGTTGGCGTTGCCCTGATTGGCCTCGCGCTTGCGGCGCAGGATCTCGGCGCGCTGCTCGGGCGTGGCGTCGGAAACGTCGCTGCCGGGGGCGCGGAAGCTGCCGCCCATGACGATGGGCGAGCGGTAGGTGGGGTTCTCCTGATTCTCGGTGGCCTCGGCGCGCAGGCGGGCGCGGCGCTGCTCGGGCGATTCCGGCCAGGCCGTGTTGTCCGCGGCGGCGATCTCGCGCTGCGGCTCGGGCAGCACCTCGAGCGAGGCCGGGCGCACGAGCTCGGGCCTCGGCTTGTAGGCGATCTCGGCCTCGCCGCTGCGGCCGGTCAGCCCCTCGGTGGAGACGACGCCGGTGATGTCCTCGAAGAGCTGCTGGCTGGCGGTCTTGTCGGTGCCGTAGGTGGGCGAGCTCACGCAGCCCGACAGCAGCGCGGCGGCGCAGACGGCGGAAACGCCCATGAGAAGCGGCGCGCGGCCACGCGGCAAACTGCGATCTGTCTTCACTGCAAACTGCCTCTCAAACCGGGCGAAACCACGTCGGACGCGCCCGTTGTCGCCGCACATTCCGGCGACAACATGGCATCCGGCCGCCGCGCTTGTAGCGCAAACGGCCTTTTCGGGCAATGACGGGCGCCGTCAGAGCCGACCCAGCGCCCTCAACTCGCGCAGCGCCGCCGCATCGCGCGCCGAGACGTCCGGGAATTCCGGATCGGAGCCGACGTCGTCGGTGTAGCGCCACGAGCGCGCGCACTTCCGGCCCGAGGCCAAGGCCGGCACCACGGCCACGCCCCTGACCTCGTCGAGCGTGAACGCGCCCTCGGGCGCGGCCGTGTCGAGGATCGAGATGCCGCTGACGATGCAGATTTCGGCCATGTCGACATCGGCGACGGCGGCCAGAAGCTCGGGATCGGCGATGTGGACGACGGGAGCCGCCTCCAGCGACGAGCCGATGCGCTTCTCGCGGCGCTCGAGGTCGAGCGCGCCGGTGACGACGCGGCGCACGGTCCTGACCTTGCGCCACCTGGCGGCGAGCGCCTCGTCCTTCCACTCGGCCGGAATGGCGCGGAACTGCTCGAGATGCACCGAGACGGCATCAGGGTAGCGGTCGAGCCAGGCTTCCTCGGTGGTGAAGGGCAGCATCGGGGCGAGCCACGTCACCAGATTGTCGAAGAGGTGGCGCACCACGACGATCGCCGCCTTGCGCCGGACGCTCGACGGCGCGTCGCAGTAGAGCGCGTCCTTGCGCACGTCGAAGTAGAAGGCCGACAGCTCGACCACCATGAAGTCGATCAGCGCGCGGGTGATGCGCTTGAAGTCGAAGGCGTCGTAGCCCTTGCGCACCACCTCGTCGAGCTCGGCCAGACGATGCAGCATCAGCCGCTCCAGCTCCGGCATGTCGGCCGGCGCCACCTCCTCGCCCTCGTCGTGGGCGAGCGTGCCGAGCATCCAGCGGATGGTGTTCCTGAGCTTGCGGTAGGCGTCGATGTTGGTCTGGAGGATGTTCTTGCCCAGCCGCTGGTCTTCCCAGTAGTCGGTGGTCATCACCCACAGGCGCAGGATGTCGGCGCCCGACTGCTTCATCACGTCCTGCGGCACGACGGTGTTGCCGAGCGACTTCGACATCTTGCGGCCTTCCTCGTCCATGGTGAAGCCATGGGTGATGACCGTGTCGTAGGGCGCGCGGCCGCGCGTGCCGCAGCTTTCGAGCAGCGACGAATGGAACCAGCCGCGGTGCTGGTCG
>JACZJD010000691.1 GCA_014860725.1 Aquamicrobium sp. | reverse complement strand
CGTTCATGACGTCGCTGGTCGTCAGCCCCAGCCCCAGCATCTTGTCCGGGTCGATCCACACCCGCATGGCGCGTGGGGCGGCGAAAAGCTGGGCGCTGCCGACGCCGTCGATGCGGCGGATCTCGCCGATGACGTTGCGGTTGACGAAATCGCCGAGCCCGGTCGCGTCGGTGGCGCCGTCGCTCGACCGCACCGCGATCATCATCAGGAAGCCGGCATTCGTCTGCTCGATGCGGATGCCCTGCTGCGTCACAGACTGCGGCAGCCGCGGCTCGACGCGGCGGACGCGGTTCTGCACGTCGACGGCGGCGTCGGCGATGTTGGTGCCGGGCGCGAAGGTGGCCGTTATGGCGAGGCGGCCCGACACGTCCGAGGTGGACTCGAAATAGATCAGCCCCGGGATGCCGTTCAGCTCGTCCTCGATGGGGCGGGTGACGCTCTGGTAGATCTCCTCCGGCGACGCGCCGGTGTAGTTGGTCGAGATCGAGATCTGCGGCGGCGCGACGTTCGGATACTGGGCGACCGGCAGGAAGGGCAGCGACATCGCGCCCGCGAGCATGATGAAGATCGCCACCACCCAGGCGAAGACCGGCCGGTCGATGAAGAAGTGAGCCATGCCCCCGCCCTCAGTTGGCCGTGGGGGCGGAGACCGGGCCGGCCGCCGCGCCGGCACTCGCCGATTGCCGCGACCATTCGATGGCCGCGACGCTCGCGCCCGGCCTGATCTTCTGGAAGCCCTCGACGATGACGCGGTCGCCGGCCTGCAGCCCCTCGGCCACCACCACGCGGTTGCCGACCAGACGGTCGGGGCGGATCGGCCGCAGCTCCACCTTGTCCTCGCCATTGACCACGAAGACATGCGCCTGTCCGCCGGCGTCGCGCTGGATCGCCTGCTGCGGCACGGCGATGGCGTTCTGCTGCATGCCCTGCTCGATGGCGATGCGGACATACATGCCCGGCAGCAGGTCGCCCTCGGGGTTGGGGAAGGAGGCGCGCAGTATGACCTGCCCGGTCGTCTCGTCGACGGTCGCCTCCGAGAACAGCAGCGTGCCGCGATGGTCGTAGTCGCTGCCGTCGTCGAAGCGCAGCCGCACCTCGGCCTCGCCGGGGCCGACGCTGGTGAGAGCGCCGGCCGCGAAGGCCCGGCGCAGGCGCAGCAGCTCGTTCGCCGACTGGGTGAAATCCGCATAGACCGGGTCGAGCGCCTGGATGCGCGCGAGGCTCGAGACGTCGTTCGAGCTGACCAGCGCCCCTTCCGTAACCACGGCCCGGCCGATGCGGCCCGAGATCGGCGCCTTGACCTCGGAATAGTCGAGGTTGAGCTGCGCCTGCGCCAGATTGGCCTCGGCGACGGCGACGTCGGCATCGGCCTGCGCGAGCTGGGCCACCGCGTCGTCGAGCTGCTGGGAGCTTGCGATGTTGCGCTCGCGGAGCTCGGCCTGCCGGTCGGCCCGCTGGCGGGCGTTGAGCTGGGCCGCGCGCGCCCGCTGCAACGTCGCCTCCGCGCTCGCCATCTGCACCCGGAAGGGCGCGGGGTCGATCCGGTAGAGGACGTCGCCCTCGCTGACCTGGCTGCCCTGCTCGAACACGCGCTCGACGATGATGCCCGACACGCGCGGCCGGACCTCCGCGATGCGGGTCGGCGCGATGCGGCCGGGAAGCTCGTTGATCACCGGCAGCGCCTCGGGAGCGACGGTGACGATGCTGACGGACGCGGGAGGCGCATCCTGCGCGCGAGCCGGAAGCGCGGCGAGGCCGGCAAGGGCGGCGATGAGCAGGCAGGCGCGGCGCAGGGATGGCATCGGCGGTCTCCGTGGTTATGCGCGTGCGTTCGGAAGGGGATGGGGCGGCTGATATCGGCGATATAGCACAAGTCCGGCCGCCGGTATCGGCCGGCGGCGGCACATTCGCGCCGGATGGCGGATCGTAGCCCGACGAGGAGATGGATCACGCGCCTCACCTTCCGTCCGGCGTGCGCGTGCCGCCCCAGCTGTCCCTGACGGCGCGATAGTGCTCGCCGGGGTCGTGCAGCGCAACGGGCAGCCCGAGCCGGGCGGCGTTGAGATGCCCGACCGCCAGCAGGATGGCATAGCTCGCCACGACGACGGCGCGCTCGGAGCTGGCGAGATCGATCTGGGCGCCGATCAGGTCGGCCTGGGCGTTGAGGACGTCGAGCGTGGTGCGCTGGCCGACGCCGCGCTCCTCGATGACGCCGTCGAGGGCAAGCTGCGCCGCGGCCACCAGCTCGCGGTTGGCCGCCACCGCCTGCCCCGCGGCGACATATTGCGACCATGCCGAGGTCGCGGCCAGGCGGACCTGCTCGCGCGCCACGTCGAGCTCGATGCGGGCCTGCCCGAGCTCTTCCTTGCTCTGCCTGACCTGCGCCGAGGCGCCGCCGCCCTGATAGATGGGGACCGTCAGGTTGAGGCCGACGCTGGCGCTGTTGCGCGTGCCCGTCTCCGCCCCCATGCCGACGCCCGGCAGGCCGGAGATGTCGGTGTGGGAGGTGGAGACGCCGGCCGTGGCGGACAGGGACGGCAGCATCGCGCCCTCGTCGGCCTTGACCGCGAAGGATGCGGCATCGACCAGATGCTGCGTCGCGTGGATGGCGGGGTGGTGCCGGAAGGAGAGCGCCAGCGCCGCGTCGAGGGTCGCAGGCAGGAGCGCCCGCTCCGGCTCCGCCCGGGAAAGCCTTGCCGGCGCATCGCCGACCACCTGCCGGTACGACGCCTCGCTCGCCTGCACCTGGGCGCGCGCGGCGGCGAGCTGCGCGATCGCCGCCGCGCGCG
>JACZJD010000690.1 GCA_014860725.1 Aquamicrobium sp. | reverse complement strand
TGGTGCAGGAGCTCGAGCGCCGGCTGGCCGAGCTGCGCACCATCATCGACACCGCCACCGACGGCGTGGTGCTGATCGCGCCCGACGGGACGATCCGCAACATCAGCCGCCCGGCGGAGGCGCTGTTCGGCTTCGACAGCGCCGCGGTCGAGGGCAAGCCCTTCGCGACGCTGTTCGCCATCGAGAGCCAGAAGTCGGCCCGCGACTATCTCGCCGGCCTCGCCGACAACGGCGTCGCCAGCGTGCTGAACGACGGCCGCGAGGTGATCGGCCGCGAGGCCGAAGGCCGCTTCATCCCGCTGTTCATGACCATCGGCCGCCTGCCCGAAGACAGCGGCTACTGCGCCGTGGTGCGCGACATCACCCAGTTCAAGCGCGCCGAGGAGGAGCTGACGCAGGCGCGCGCCCAGGCCGAGCGCGCCTCGTCGCAGAAGACCGAGTTCCTCGCCCGCGTCAGCCACGAGATCCGCACGCCGTTGAACGCCATCATCGGCTTCTCCGAGCTGATGATGGACGAGAAGTTCGGCCCGATCGGCTCCGACCGCTACCGCGACTATCTGCGCGACATCAACCGCTCCGGCAACCACGTGCTCGATCTGGTCAACGACCTCCTCGACATCTCCAAGATCGAGGCCGGCGAGCAGGAGATGAACTACGAGGCCGTCTCGCTCAACGAGGCGCTGGCGGAAGCCGTCGCCATGATGCAGCCGCAGGCCAACCGCGAGCGCGTCATCATCCGCTCCTCGCTCGCCTCGCGCCTGCCGGAGGTGGTGGCCGATCTGAGGAGCGTGCGCCAGATCGCGCTCAACCTTCTGTCGAACGCCATCCGCTATACGCAGGCGGGCGGGCAGGTCATCGTCTCGACCGCCTACGAGCCGTCGGGCGACGTGGCGATGCGGGTGCGCGACACCGGCATCGGCATGACGCTGGCCGAGATCGACCAGGCGCTGAAGCCGTTCAAGCAGATCAACGCGCTGAAGCGCGGCCGCAACGACGGCACCGGCCTCGGCCTGCCGCTGACCAAGGCGATGGTCGAGGCCAACCGCGCCCGCTTCTCGATCGCCTCGACGCCGGGCGAGGGCACGCTGGTCGAGATCGTCTTCCCCTCGACGCGGGTGCTGGCCGAGTAGGCCCGCCCCGGCCGGCGCAGCGAATCACCAAAGAAAAAGCGCCCGGAAAGGGCGCTCGAATGAGAAAAATGGGCTGCTACACAGGGGCTTGAGCGTATCTGCTCCGCGGGGGGCGCCGGAAGCCGATCTCTCCCTCAAGTTACGCACGACTATCGTGGGCGGACCTTAATGATTTCTTACCCGGATGTTTACAGGTTTACGAATCGGTATGGCTCGTGAAAACGAGGTAAATTTCGCCGTTACCGTTCGTTAACCTTGCCTGCCGTCAGTCCTGCAGCTGCGGCATGTCGCGGTAGAGCTCCAGCGCCTCGGGGTTGACCAGCGCTTCCTTGTTCTTGACGGTCCGGCCGTGCACCACGTCGCGTACGGCGAGCTCGGTGATCTTGCCGGACTTGGTGCGCGGGATGTCGGCCACGGGAACGATCTTCGCCGGCACGTGGCGCGGGCTGGCGCCGGTGCGGATCGCGGTCCTGATCTTCTTCTCCAGCGCCTCGTCGAGCGCCACGCCCTCGGCCAGCCGGACGAAGAGCACCACGCGCACGTCGCCCTCCCAGTCCTGCCCGATGCAGATCGCCTCCGCCACTTCCTCGAGCTGCTCGACTTGGTTGTAGATCTCGGCCGTGCCGATCCGCACCCCGCCGGGGTTGAGCGTGGCGTCCGAGCGGCCGTGGATGATCATGCCGCCATGCTCGGTCCATTCGGCGAAGTCGCCGTGGCACCAGATGTTGTCGAAGCGCTCGAAATAGGCGGCGCGGTACTTGGCGCCGTCCGGGTCGTTCCAGAACATCAGCGGCATCGACGGGAAGGCGCGGGTGCACACCAGCTCGCCCTTCTCGCCCCGCACCGGCCGGGCGTCGTCGTCGTAGACGTCCACCGCCATGCCGAGGCCCGGCCCCTGGATTTCGCCGATCCACACCGGCTTCAGCGGCACGCCGAGCACGAAGCAGGACACGATGTCCGTGCCGCCCGAGATCGAGGCGAGGTGCACGTCGCGCTTGATGCCGTCATAGACGAAGCGGAAGTTCTCCGGCGCCAGCGGCGAGCCGGTCGACGAGATCACCTTGACCGCGGAGAGGTCGTGCGTCTCGATCGGCCGCAGCCCGGATTTGCGCACCGCGTCGATGAACTTCGCCGAGGTGCCGAAATAGGTCATCCTCTCGTCGCGGGCGAAATCGAAGATGACGTTGCCGTCGGGATGGAAGGGCGAGCCGTCGTAGAGCAGCAGTGTCGCGCCCGAGGCGAGGCCGCTCACCAGCCAGTTCCACATCATCCAGCCGCAGGTGGTGAAGTAGAAGAAGCGGTCGCCGTCCTCGATGCCGGCATTGAGCCGGTGTTCCTTGACGTGCTGGATCAGCGTGCCGCCGGCCGAGTGGACGATGCATTTCGGGATGCCGGTGGTGCCCGAGGAATAGAGGATGTAGAGCGGATGGTCGAAGGGCAGCCGCTCGAAGGCGAGCGGCGCGGCCTCGAACGGTTCGAGCGCCTCCGCCAGCGCCTGCGCCTTGCCCGCGCCGGCCGCCGCCTTCTCCGCCCCACCGAGATAGTCGACGATGAAGGCCGCGCGCACCGAGGGCATTCTGGCCAGCACCGCCGCCACCTTGTCGCCGACCTCGATGCGCTTGCCGGCATAGAAGTAGCCGTCCGGCGCGATGAAGATCGCGGGCTCGATCTGGCCGAAGCGGTCGAGCACGCCCTGTTCGCCGAAATCGGGCGAGCACGACGACCAGATGGCGCCGAGCGAGGCAGCGGCGAGCATGCATGCGACCGTCTCGGGCATGTTCGGCATCATCGCCGCGATGCGGTCGCCGGCCTTGATGCCGTGGGCGCGGAAGAGCTGCTGCAGGCGCGAGACGAGGGCGCGCAACTCGTCCCAGGAGAGGCGCCGCGCCACCTTGTCCTCGCCGCGGAAGACGAGCGCATCGCCGGGACCGGACTTCTTCAAAAGGTTCTCGGCGAAGTTGAGCCGCGCGTCGGGGAAGAAGCGCGCGCCGGGCATGCGGTCCCCGTCGACCAGCACCCGCTCGCCGCGCTCGCCGACGATGCCGCACCAGTCCCAGACCAGCGGCCAGAACCCTTCCCGGTCCTCGACCGACCACGCGTGCAGCGTGTCGTAGTCGGCGATCGGACGGCCCGAGACCCGCGCCGCCGCCGCGATGAAGGCGCTCAGCGGCGCGGCCCTGATCCTGTCGTCGGACGGCGTCCACAGCGGCGCGGTATCGGTCATGCGGCTCCTCCCGGAAAATGTCGCCAATGCCGCGCACGGTTAAACATCCTGCCGCGGGTCAAGGCAAGCCGGCGAAAATACGATTCCGTTTGTTGGAAACCGCCATTGCGAGGCCATAAAAGCTTGAAATGCCGGTGTCCGGCGTATTGTTTAGCGAAACTGGATGCGCCGCGGGCGGAATCGGGGGCGGTGAGGCGGCATGCGAATCCTGACGGTGAAGAGAGGACTGGCAGCACTCGCCACTCTGGCGGTGCTCGCCCTGCTCGCCTTCGCCGCCCTGCCGTGGATCGCCTCCACCCAGATCGTGCGCGACCGCATCGCCTATGAGCTGAGCCTGTGGAGCGGCTACCGCGTGTCGCTCGGGGCCGCGCCCGTGCTCGACGTCTGGCCGGGCTTCGAGGCCCGGCTCGAGAACGTCGCCTTCCACGAATGGGCGAGCGACGGCCAGCCGCCGGTGCTGGAGGCCGAGTCGCTCGAGGTCACGCTGTCGCCGCTCGCGGCGCTGCGCGGCAACGTCGTGCTCTCCGGCATGTCGCTGCACCGGCCGCTGCTCCGGCTGTCGATGTCCGGCTCGGTGATCGACCTTCCCGCCTCGCCGGGCGGCGGACGGATGATCCGCGCCGTGGAGGTGGCCCGCCGGGTGGTCGCCGAGAACCCGTCCAGCCCCGATGTCGGCGCGCTGCCGGACATCGCCTTCGGCACGGTCGAGTTCTTCGACGGCCGCATCGCGGATGCGGGCGGCGATCTCGTCACCAGCCTGCGCGGCCGCATCGTCTGGCCCTCGCTCAACCGTGGCGCCCGGCTCGTCGCCACCGGCATCTGGCGCGGCGAGAACGTCGCCGTCGAGGCCTCCGCCACCTCGCCGCTGCTGCTGATGGCCGGCGGCAGCACCACGGTCAACGCCTCATTCAAGGCGCCGCTCGTCGAGGCGAGCTTCGAGGGCGTGGCGAACCTGTCGGGCGAGGCCTATTTCGAGGGACCTGTGAAGCTCTCCTCGCCGTCGATCCGCCGCATGCTCGAATGGTCCCAGACCCGGATCGCGCCCGGCGCCGCCATCGGGGCGATGACGCTCGCAAGCCGGGTGCAGGGCAACGCGAGGCGCCTGCGGCTCGACCAGACGGCGCTGACGCTCGGCGGCAACACCGGCCGCGGCGTGCTCGATCTTTCCTTCGCCGATCCGGTGCCGGCCATCTCCGGCACGCTGGCCTTCGACAAGCTCGATCTGCGCTCCTTCCTGCTCGCCTTCACGCCCGGCGCGCCGGGAACGGAGAGCCTCCGGGACAGGATCGACACCGCCTTCTCCGACCAGCTCTCGCTCGATCTTCGGCTGTCCTCGGCCGCCGCCACGCTCGGCGGCGTGGCGCTGACCGACATCGCCGCCTCGGCGCAGGTCAAGGGCACGCTGGCGGCCTTCGACGTCTCCGACGCCACAGCCTTCGGCGGCGAGGTGCAGGCCGGCCTGCGCATCGACGGCGCGGGCGAGGAGAAGACCGTCGAGATGCGGCTGATGGCCAACAATGTCGACGCCTTCGCGCTTGCCAAGGCCGCGGGCGCCGAGCGCCTGCTGCCGCAGGGCAGGGCCACGATGTCGGTCATGCTCAAGGGCGCGGGCGGCGACTGGGAGACGGCGTTGCGCCGTGCGGAAGGCTCGGTGTCGGCGTCGCTGGGGCAGGGGGCGCTGGTCGGCCTCGACCTCGCGAAGTTCCGGACGCTGTGGAGCGGCGGCGGCTTCTTCCCGCTGACGGAGGTCGCCGGCGGCACGCTGCCGCTGCGCGGCCTCGACTTCAAGGCGAGGATCGCCGGCGGCGTCGCCCGCATCGAGAAGGCCAACGCGACGCTCGACCAGCGGCTGGTGCTGTCGCTCGCCGGCATCGTCCACTATTTCGGCCGGGCGCTGGCGCTCTCGGGCTACTTCACGCCGCTGGCCGAGGACGGCTCGCGCGGCGAGGCCGAGATGCCCTTCTTCGTCGGCGGTGCGTGGGACACGCCCTTCGTCTCGCCGGCTCCCGGCGAGTTCGGCTTCGAGTGACGCGGCGCGCCCGCTCTTAACTCTTAATATGCGTATTCGAGGAACACCGGCTCGATCGAGCCGCCCCAGCGGGTGCGCCAGGCGGTCAGCATTTCCTCGGCGCTGGTGGTGCCGCGCGCCACGACCTCGTCGAGCGGCGCGAGGTAGCCGGTCTCGTCGCTGCCCTCGCGGTTCCTGCGCGCCCGCGCGGCGAGCCCGCGCCGCGAGATGTCCAGGACCTCGCGGGCGACGTCGCGCAGCGCGGCGTTGCGGAACGGCGTCGCCAGCGCCTCGGTCGGCACCGCGTCGCGCATGGCGATCACCTCGGCGA
>JACZJD010000689.1 GCA_014860725.1 Aquamicrobium sp. | reverse complement strand
GCGCGACGGCTTGCCGTGCATCGGCTCGCGAAACTGGCGCAGCTCGCCGCCATAGGCTTCGGTGAGCGCCTGCAATCCGAGGCAGACGCCGAAGATCGGCAGCTTGCGCGCGCGCGCCTTGTCGATGGTGGCCTTGCAGTCGAAATCCTTCGGGCTGCCCGGCCCCGGCGACAGCACGACGAGATCGGGATCGAGCCGGTCGAACACTTCTTCCGGCACCGGCGTGCGAACGGTCGACACCTTCGCGCCCGTCTGGCGGAAGTAGTTGGCGAGCGTGTGGACGAAACTGTCCTCGTGGTCGACCAGCAGGATCGACACCCCCTCACCCACCTTCGCGCTCTCGCGCGTCGTCGTGGCGGCATTACCCGCCGACGCCTCGCGGATCGCCGCCAGCATGGCCGACGCCTTCAGCTCGGTCTCGGCCTCCTCCTCGGCCGGGTCGGAATCGTAGAGCAGCGTCGCCCCGGCCCGGACCTCGGCGATGCCGTCCCTGATGCGGATCGTGCGCAGCGTCAGGCCGGTGTTCATGTCGCCGTTGAAGTGGACCATGCCGATCGCGCCGCCGTACCAGGCGCGCGGGCTCTTCTCGTGGTTCTCGATGAAGCGCATCGCCCACAGCTTCGGCGCGCCCGTCACCGTGACGGCCCAGGCGTGGGAGAGGAAGGCGTCGAAGGCGTCCATGCCTTCGCGTAAGCGCCCCTCGATGTGGTCGACGGTGTGGATCAGCCGCGAATACATCTCGATCTGGCGGCGGCCGATGACGCGCACGGAGCCCGGCTCGCAGACGCGGCTCTTGTCGTTGCGGTCGACGTCCGAGCACATGGTCAGCTCGGATTCGTCCTTCTTGGAGTTGAGCAGCTTCAGGATCTGCTCGGAATCGGAGATGGCGTCGTCGCTGCGGCGGATGGTGCCGGAGATCGGGCAGGTCTCGACGCGGCGGCCGTTGACGCGCACGAACATCTCCGGCGACGCGCCGATCAGGTATTCGCGCTCGCCGAGGTTGATGAAGAAGGAATAGGGCGACGGGTTGATGGTCTTGAGCCGGCGGGTGATCTCGGACGGCTTCGACTTGCACGCCTCGAAGAACATCTGCCCCGGCACCACCTCGAACAGGTCGCCGCGGCGGAAGCTCTCCTTGGCCTTCTCGACCAGCCGCGCATATTCGCCGGGCTCGTGGTCGCTGCGCGGCGGCACGCGCTCGCTCGGCCGGAACGGCTCCTCGGCGCCCTCACGCGCAAGGCCCGCGGTGGAGAAGCCGTCGCCGGCGAAGTCGTAGCGGTCGCGCCAGGCCTTGGCCTGATGGTGGTCGACGACGAGGATCTCGTCGGGCAGGTAGAGCACGAGGTCGCGCTGGCCGGCCGGGCGCGCGAGCTTCTCCTCGACATGGTCGAACTGGAAGGCGAGGTCGTAGCCGAACGCGCCGTAGAGGCCGAGATTGGCGTCCTCCGGCGAACGGAACAGATCGACCAGCGCCCGCAGAACGGTGAAGACCGTCGGAACGCGCGAGCGCTCCTCCTCGGCGAAGACGCGGGCGGGCTCGGCGACCTGCAGCGCCACCAGCCCGGCGGAGACCTCGGCGAGCGTCACCTCCGGCAGCGCCTCGACGGCGCGGCGGACGACAGGCAGCAGCGCCTCGCCGCGCATGTTCAGCGCCTCGATGCGCATGGCGCGGCCGCGGGCGGAAACCGCGAGCGGCGGGTCGATGATGGCAGTGTCCCAGCGCGTGTAGCGGCCGGGATATTCGTAGTTGGAGGAGAAGACCGCGCCGCGACGGGAGTTCAGCCCGTCGATATAGGCGTCGAGGGCACCTTCGTAGGGCTGCTCGTGGCGCTCGCGGGTAATGGCGATGCCGCCGGACGTCACGAAGCGCTCGGCGCCGTTTTCGAGGAT
>JACZJD010000688.1 GCA_014860725.1 Aquamicrobium sp. | reverse complement strand
AGCGGGCGGCTGAAGGTGACGAAGCCGCTGGGCAAGCGCGTGACCTATCACGATCCCTGCCATCTCGGCCGCCTCAACAAGGAATATGACGCGCCGCGCCGGGTGCTGAAGGCGATCGGCTGCGAGCTGGTGGAGATGCCGCGCTCGCGCGACAACTCGTTCTGCTGCGGCGCCGGCGGCGGCCGCATCTGGACGCCCGACCCGCCCGGCGTCGAGAAGCCGTCCCACAGCCGCATGCACGAGGCGGCCGCGCTGGGCGACATCGACGTGTTCGTAACCACCTGCCCGAAGGATCTTGCGATGTTCGAGGATGCACGAAAGGCGAGCGGCCACGAGAAGGATTTCGTGGTCTCCGACATCGCCGAGCTCGTCGCCGAGGCGATCGAGCTGAAGGCCGTCCCCGCGAACTATCTGCCCGAGCTCGCCGACCGCATCGCCGAGAGCCTCGCCGACAAGGTGGCCGCTCGCGTCGTGCCGGAATTGATGGAGGCGCTTCTGGCGCAGACCGGCCGCCTGCAACTGGCCGCGCCGGCGGCCGCCGCCGAGCCCGTTCGGCCCGATGAGGCCGCGGCCGACGGCATGATCGACCTGCAACCGGATGCCGAGGGCGCGTGGTCCGTCTCCCCGGTTCGGCCGGCGGTGCTGGCGGATTACGAGCGCCCTGCCAAGGAAGGGGTGCGCGTGCTGGTCGCGGTCAAGCATGTGGCGAAGCTCGGCGACGAGTTCGATTTCATCGCCGACGGCACGGACGTGCGGCCCGACGACCTCGACCATCAGCTCAACGAGTTCGACGAGACCGCGGTGGAGGCGGCGCTGCAACTGGTCGAGCAGCTCGGGCAAGGCGAGGTGGTGGCGGTGACGGTCGGCACCGAGGATGCCGAGCCGTCGCTGCGCCGGGCGCTGGCCAAGGGCGCGCATCGCGGTGTGCGGGTGTGGAGCGACCGGGTGTCGCCGTCCGACCCCATCGCGGTGGCGTCGCTGCTGGCCGGGGTGGCGGTGCTGGAACAGCCCGACCTGATCCTGACCGGCGTGCAGTCGAGCGACTTCGCCAACGGCGCCACCGCGTCCGCCCTCGGCGGCGTGCTCGGCTGGCCGCACGCGGCGGTGGTCGTGGCGCTGCAATGGGACGGGACCGGACGGCTCGCTATCGAGCGCGAGCTGGAGGGCGGGGTGCGCCACCGCCAGGACCTGCCGTGGCCGGCGGTGCTGTCGATCCAGTCGGGGGCCAACGTGCCGCGCTACGCGACCATGCGCATGATCAAGGAGGCCCGGACCAGAACGGTGGCCGAGCCGCAGGTCGCCGACCTCGACCAACAGGCGCTCGGCGGCCTCGTGGTCGCCGTGGAGCGGCCGCCGCTCGGCCAGGCGGCGATGATCGACGGTTCCGCCGCCGAGGTGGCGGACCGGATCGCCGCCATCATCCGCGACAAGAGAGGGGTCTGACATGGCTGGCATTCTGGTGATCGCCGAGCACCTGCGCGGTGCGTTGAGCCCGCAGACCGGCGAGGTGATCGGCCTGGCGCGGCAGGTCAGGGAGCGGATCGGCGGCCGGCTCTACGTGGCGGTGATCGCGAGCGACCCGGCCGCCTTCCATGCCGGCGTGGCGCTCGACGGGGTCGACGAGGTGCTGTCGGTCGCCGCACCGGGCGACCATTTCGACGCCGCCGTCTACGAGGAGGCGACCGTCCGCCTCGCCATGGAGGTCAGGCCCCGTCTGGTGATGATCGGCCACAGCGTCAACGGCATGGGCTTCGGCCCGGCCGTGGCGGCGCGGCTGGGCGGCAGCTTCGCCAGCGACGCCTTCGGCATCGAGGTCGCGGACGGCAGGCTCCTCGTCACGCGCGGCGGCTACGGCAACAAGGTGCTGACCCGGCTCGACGTGTCGCGAAGCTGCGTCACCACGCTGATGGTGCGCGGCGGAGCCGCCAAGGCACCTGCGCCCGGTGCTGCGCCCGCGCGCGCGGTGACGGTCGATTTCGGCCCAGTCGCGGCCGCCGCGGCCGGGCATGGCGCCTATGTCGACCCGCCCGCCGCCGACGTGGACATCACCAAGGCGGAATTCATCCTCGCGGTCGGCCGCGGCATTCAGGACGAGAAGAACATCGAGCGCTTCCGCGCGCTGGCGCAGCGGCTGGGCGCCACCTTCGGCTGCTCGCGCCCCATCGCCGATTCCGGATGGCTGCCCAAGGCGCATCAGGTCGGCCTGTCGGGCAAGGTGGCGCAGAACTGCAAGCTCTATGTCGCGCTGGGCATTTCCGGCGCGGTGCAGCACCTGCACGGCATGAAACACGTCGAGACCATCATCGCCGTCAACACCGACCGCAACGCGCCGATCTACAACGTCGCCACCTACGGCGCGGCCGTCGATCTGTTCGAGCTCGCCGATGCCCTGGAGAAGAGCTTCAACTGAGCCCGCCTCACGAGGAGGACGTCTCGATGTCCCTCTGCCGGGTGAAGCCGACGAACAGCCGCATCAGCGGCAGCGCGTTCTCGATCTCGCCCCGCCATGCGAGGCTGATCCCGAAGCTGCCGATCCCCTTGTCGAGCGGCACCGCGACGACGCCCGGAGGCAGGCTGTGGCGGATCGCCGAGCCGAACAGGGTCACGCCCTGGCCCGCCGAGATCATTTCCAGCAGCAGCGGCACGTCGTCGGCCACGCCGACGACGTCGGGCAGGAAGCCGCTTTGCAGGCAGGCGCTGTCCGTGATCGTGCGGAAGACCCTCCAGCGCTCCGGCGTGCCCATGATGAAAGGCTCCGAACGCAGCGCCGCCAGCGGGATCGACCGTCGCTCGGCCAGCGGATGAAGGCTCGGCAGCAGCGCGACCAGACGCTCGCGCGCGACCTCGAGATGGCCGATGCCCGGCCGCACGCCGGCGGACAGCAGGAAGCCGAGGTCGATCGTTCCGGCCTCGATCTGCTGGATCTGCTCTTCCGAGGAAAGAAGCCGCAGGCGGATCACCACCTGCGGATGCGCCTTCTTGAATTCCAGAAGCAGCCTCGACATCGGCCCGTGCGTGGCCTGGGCGGAATATCCCACGACGAGCTCGCCGCGTTCGCCTTCGGCGATCTGCTCCACCTCGCGCAGCGCGGTCTCGATCTCCCGCAAGGCCCGGCGAATGCCCTCGGCGAGCGCCCTGCCCTGCGGCGACAGCCGCACGCTGCGGGTGGTGCGCTCCACCAGCGGCTGCCCCAGCGACGCCTCCAGATCGCGGACCGCCCGGCTGATCGCGGGCTGGGCGATGTTCAGCTCGGACGAGGCGGCGCGGAAACTCAGCGTATCGGCGACGACGGAGAAATAGTGCAGCTGGCGCAAATTGGGCAGGCGCGTCATTGATGCCTCTCCGTTATCAATCCGATCCGTACTTATATTGGACAACGCTGGAAATTGCTTCTCAATATTCCTCGAAAACAGGAATGGAGACATCGTCGATGACCACGCAGGAAGCGCCGGCGAAAGACACGATCACCGTCGCCGTCGCGCAGTTCGCATCGGTTGCGGACACGAAAGCCAATATCGACAGGATCGCGGCGCTTGCCGCGCAGGCCGCGGCCCGGGGCGCGCGGCTCGTGGCCTTCCCCGAAGCCGCAAGCTATGCGTTCATGGCCTCCGCCGCGGAGCTTTCCGAGGCGGCCCGGCGCGACGGCGCGGCCTTCCGCGCCGCCATGGCCGGCATCGCCCGCGACAACGGCGTCGATCTTGCGGTCGGCCTCTATGCGCCGGGAAAGGGCGAGCTTTCCGACAATCTTCTCGTGGTGTTCGGCGCCGACGGCAGCGAGCGGGGCAGCTATCACAAGCTGCATCTCTACGACGCCTTCCACTACCGCGAATCCGACAAGAACAGCACTGCCGGCCTGAAGCCCGGCTTCGCCGAGCTGACGGTCTTCGACCTGGGGCCGTTCCGCTTCGGCCTCGTCAACTGCTACGACCTGCGCTTCCCGGAGATGACGCGGGCGCTGGTCGATCTGGGCGCCGACGTGCTGGTCGTCTGCGCCGGCTGGACGGCCGGACCGCTGAAGGAGCTGCACTGGGAGACGCTGCTGCGCGCCCGCGCGATCGAGAACACCGCCTATGTCATGGCCTCGTCGCAGCCCGCGCCGCTCTCGGCCGGACTGAGCATGATCGTCGACCCGACCGGGCTGATCCTCGGCACGGTCCCGGCAGCGGAAGGGCTCGCCTTCGCGACCCTTTCCCGCCGCCATCTCGAGGACTGGCGCGAGACCGTGCCGAGCCTGAAGCATCGCCGCTATGCAATCACTGCGCGCTGAAGGGCGCGCGCAACAACCCGCGGGACGGGAATATAATGGAGGTGGAACATGTCTTTGAAATTTCTGGGACTCATAGCAGGTGCGGCCTTCGCCATGGCGGCCACCGGCCCCGCAACGGCCGAAACGACGATCAAGCTCGGTCATTTCGGCCCCGGCGGCGACGCCTTCTCGCTGACCGTCGAGGCCTTCGCGGCCGAGCTGGATAAGCGCAGCGAGGGCCGCCTCAAGGTGCAGATCTATCCCGCCGGGCAGCTCGGCAACGAGAAGCAGCAGATCAGCGCCCTTCAGGGCGGGTTGCAGGAGATGCTGGTCACCGCGGCCACCAACCTGACCAACATGAGCGAGCCGCTGCGCCTGCTCGACCTGCCCTTCGTCTTCGGCAACTATGCCGAGGCCGACGCCGTCACCGCGGGCGAGTTCGGCGCGAAGTTCCTGACCGGGCTCGAGGATGCCAACCTCTCCGGCCTCGCGCTCTGGGAGAACGGCTTCCGCGTCATGACCAACAACAAGCGCCCGATCGCCATGCCCGAGGACCTGAAGGGCCTCGCCATGCGCGTGATCGGCGCGCCGGTCTTCATCGACACCTTCACCGCGCTCGGCGCCCAGCCGGTGCCGATGCCGTTTCCCGAGCTCTACTCCGGCCTGGAGACCGGAACGATCGACGGCCAGGACAACACCGCGCTCACCGTGGACATGATGAAGTATTACGAGGTGCAGGACCATCTGACCATCTCGAACCACATGTACAGCGCCATGGCGGTGCTGGCGGGCAGGCCCTTCCTCGACGGGCTCTCGCCCGAGGATCGCCAGCTGCTGGAGACCGTGGCAGTGGAGTTCGGCGTCACCCAGCGCGCCATGCTGCGCGAGGCGGCCGACAAGGTGGTCGACACGCTGGCCGAACAGCACGGGATGGAGGTCATCCGCGAGTTGAGCCCCGAGCAGCTCGCCGCCTTCCGCGCCGCCGTGGCGCCGGTGATCGAGAAGACCGTCAGCGCCGATCTGAAGCCGCTGTACGACGAGATGATCGCACGGATCGACGCCGCAAAATGATCCTGCGGCCCCCGGACGACGGAGTCGTCCGGGGGCGTTGCATGTCAGGAAATCGAGCATGGACATCCTGAACCGCTTGCGGCGGGTTCGGCCCCTGGAGGCGGCTCTGGCCGCCGGGCTGGCATTTCTGGCCGTCGCCGTCTTCACCAACGTCATGCTGCGGCTGTTCTTCCAGTCCGGCATCACCGCCACCGAGGAAATCTCGCGCATCCTCCTGATCTGGCTGGTGCTGATCGGAGCGGTGGCGGCGCTGCACGACAACGGCCATCTGGGAATGAACATCCTGGTGGTGCGCCTGTCGCGGCGCTGGCAGATGGCGTGCGCCGTCCTCGCCTGCGCGCTGATGCTTCTGTGCGACGTCCTGCTCCTGCTCGGCGCATTCCGCCAGTTTCGCCTGAGCCGGTTCGACAGCTATCCCGTCACCGGCCTGCCGCTGTCGATCATCTATCTCGCCGGGATCATCGCCGCGGTGCTGTTCCTCCTGATCTCCGGCACGCGGCTGGTGCGGCTGCTGAGCGGCCGGATGGGCGCGGCCGAGTTCTTCGGGGAAACGGGGGGCGAAAGCGGGCCGGAACCGCGTGCCGCCGGCAAGGGAGCGGTGGAATGACCCTACTGATCTTCATCACGTCGCTGTGCGCCGGCATCGCCATCGGCGTGCCCATCGCCCACTCGCTGGTGCTGTGCGGCGTCGCGCTGATGCTCTACATGAACTTCTTCTCGGCGCAGATCGTGTCGCAGAACCTGATCCTCGGCATCGACGACTTCCTGCTGCTGGCGATCCCCTTCTTCATTCTTGCCGGCGAGATCATGAACGCCGGGGGGCTGTCGCGGCGTATCATCGACGTCGCCATCGCCTTTCTCGGGCATCTGAAGGGCGGGCTCGGCTATGTGGCGATCATGTCGGCGCTGATCCTGGCCTCGCTGTCCGGCTCGGCCATCGCCGACAGCGCCGCGCTCGCCGCCATCCTCGTGCCGCTGATGCGCCAGGCCCGCTACGATGACGGCCTCAGCGTCGGGCTGATGGCGGCCGGCGGCATCACCGCGCCGGTCATCCCGCCCTCCATCGCCTTCGTGGTCTACGGCTCCATCGCCAACGTCTCGATCCGGGAGCTGTTCTTCGCCGGCATCGTCCCCGGCATCCTGATGGCGCTTTCGCTGGTGGTTGCGTGGGCCTTCGTGATGCGCAGGCAGGAGCCGCAGATGCTGGAGCGCATCGGCTGGGCCGAGCGCGGCCGCGCCGTGCTCGTCGGGGTTCCGGCGCTGATCCTGCCGATCGTGGTGGTGGGCGGCCTGCGCAAGGGCTGGTTCACCCCGACCGAGGCAGCGGTAATCGCGGTGGCCTATGCCACGTTCGTCGGCGCCTTCGTCTATCGCGAGCTGACCTTCGCCAGGCTCTACCATTGCCTCGTCAACGCCGCCAAGACCAGCGCCGCGGTGATGTTCCTGATCGGCGCCTCGGGGGTCAGCGCCTGGCTGATCACCACCGCCAACCTGCCGCAGGAGATCATCCGGCTCCTCGATCCGATCATGGACCAGAAGATGCTGCTGATGATCGTGCTCACCGTCATGCTGCTGGTCGTCGGCACCGCGCTCGACTTCACGCCGACCATGCTGATCCTGATGCCGATGCTGGTGCCGGTCTGCAAGGCCGCCGGGATCGACCTCGTCTATTTCGGCGTGGTCTTCGTGATGGCCGGCGCCATCGGCATGCTCACGCCGCCGGTGGGGAACGTGCTGAACGTAGTGGCCTCGGTGGCGCGCACCCCGATGGAGCGGGTGATCGTCGGGGTCACGCCCTTCCTGATCGCCCAGATCATGGTGCTGTGGCTGATCGTGCTGGTGCCGGCCGTCGTCACCGTGCCGCTCGACTTCATGATGGGCCGGTGATGGAGGGGCTCGCACGCCTTCTCGACGCGCTCGGCCCCGAGGTCGCCTGCCCCGGCGCGCAGGCCGATCCCCGCTTCCTGCGCGACTGGACCGCCGCGGCGCCGGTGGTTCCGCTGGCGCTGATCCGGCCGCGCACCACCGGGGAGGTCTCCGCCGCGCTCGCGCTCTGCAATGCCGAACGGATCGCAGTCGTGCCGCAGGGCGGGCGCACGGGTCTGGTCGGCGGCGCGCAGCCGCTCGCCGATGCCGTGGTCGTCAGCCTCGACCGGCTGTCCGCGCCGCCGGCGATCGACCCGCTGGCGCGCATCGCCACGGTTGACGCCGGGGTGACGCTGGCCGCCCTTCAGGCCGCCGCCGCCGGGCACGGCCTTGCCTTCCCCGTGGATTTCGGCGCGCGCGGAAGCTGCCAGATCGGCGGCATGATCTCGACCAATGCCGGCGGAATCCGGGCGTTCCGCCATGGCATGACCCGGGCCAACGTCCTCGGCCTCGAGGCCGTGCTGCCGGGCGGGCGCGTCGTGAACGCAATGAACCGGCATCTGAAGAACAATGCCGGCTACGACATACGCCAGCTCTTCATCGGCGCCGAAGGCACGCTCGGCATCGTCACCCGCGCCGTGCTGCGGCTGGTCGAGGCCGAGCCCCTGCGCGCGACGGCCCTTCTCGCCGTGCCCGACGTCGCCGCCGCCCGCGCTGTCCTCGACCGGCTGGAACGCCTGCCCGGCCTTGCCGCGCTCGAAGCGATGTGGCCGCGCTACTGGTCCTATGCCTGCGAGGCGACAGGCTTCGATCCGCTCTCGCTGCGCCCTTCGGGCCACGAGATCGTCCTCCTGGCCGAGCTGCGCGGCTGGGAGGAGGAAGCGCTGCAATCCGCCCTGCTGACCGCCGCGGCCGGCCTGACGGAGGAAGGGACCGTGCTCGACAGCGCCTTCGCCGCCTCCGAGGCCCAGGCGGAGGGCTTCTGGCGGCTGCGCGAGGCCAATGCCGAGCTCTACCGGCATTTCCCGCATCTTCTCGGCTTCGACGTCAGCATCGATCCCGGCCGCATGGAGGAGCTGATTGCGCGGATCGGGGGTTCGCTCACTTCGGAGGAGCAGGCTTTGTGGTTCGGCCACATGGGCGACGCCAACCTGCATCTCGGCCTCGCCAGAACCGATCCTTCCCCCGACAGGGCGAAACGCCTGAAATGCGTCCTCTACGACGCCGTCCGCGACCTGGAGGGCTCTGTCTCGGCCGAGCACGGCATCGGGGCGGAAAAACTCGAATGGCTCGGCCACACCCGCAATGCGGCCGAGATCGCCCTGATGCAGAGCCTGCGCGCCATGCTCGATCCGAACGGGATCATGAATCCCGGCCGCACCGTGCCGCGCGGCGGATAGGACGGCTTCCCGTCAGGCCGCGCTCATGACGACGCCGTCGGCGCCCGGATCGGCGCCGCCGTCGGGATTGCCGTCGACGATGCGGATGCCATGGACCCAGGCGATGCCGAAAGTCTGCGGCGAGCGCTCGACCTGATAGCCCTGCGCCTCGAGCTCCCGCGTCTCGCTGCGCGGAATCCGGTTGGTCACGTCGATGATGTCGCTGGTCGCCGAGAAGCGGGGGCTGGCGACCGCGTCGCTCATCTTCATGTCGAAGTCGAGCACGTTGAGCACGGCCTGCAACACCCCCATGGCGATCTGCGTCGCGCCGGGCGCGCCGACGACGAGATAGGGGTCGTCGCCCCTGAACACGATCGACGGGCAGATCGAGGAGAAGCGCGCCTTGCCGGGCCGGATCGACCCGGCGCGGCCGGGGCGCGGATCGAAGACGCCCATGCAACCATTATACATGAAGCCGAGGCCGGGCGTGACGACGCCCGACGGCATGCCGAGCGAATGCGTCATCGACACGCAGTTGCCGTCCTTGTCGGCGATGCTGATATGGGTGGTGTCCTTCGAGGGGAAACCGGAGTTGAAGCGCGGAACCGTCGCCTTCTTCCCCTGGCGGATACCCGCGGCGATGTCGGCCGCATAGACCTTCGACAGAAGGCGATCGAGCGGGACCTCGACGAATTTCGGATCGCCGATATGGCGATCCTTGTCGGCGGTGGCGACCTTCATCGCCTCGCACACGACGCGGATATATTCGGCGCTGTTGTGGCCCATCGCGCGCAGGTCGAAATTCTCCAGCACGTTGAGCATCTGCACCAGCATGGCGCCGCCGCCGGGCGGCACGTTGGTCGAAACGCGGTAGCCGCGATATTCGCCCCAGAGCGGCGCGTTGACGTCGGGTGCGTAGGCGGCGAGGTCCTCGCGCGAGACGAGGCCGCCATTGGCCTGCATGTCCTGCGCGATGCGCGCGGCGATGTCGCCCTTGTAGAAGGCGTCCGCGCCCCCGCGGGCGATCTCCTCCAGCGTCGCGGCGAGATCGGGGTTGCGCACCGCGTCGCCGACCTTCTTCGGCGAGCCGTCCTCGCGGCAGTAGAGCGCCTTCGCCGCCGGCGTATGGCGCAGCCGCTCGTGATGGGAGACGCGGCCCATGCTGCCGTCGTCCGACCACCAGGCGGCGACATGCGGCCTGACCGTCCAGCCCGATCCCGCCCACTCGATCGCCGGCGCGACGATGTCGGCCCACGGCAGCCTGCCGAACCGCGAATGGGCCGTCTCGTAGGCGCGCAGCGAGGCCGGCACGCAGATCGACTGGTAGCCGATGTCGTTGACGTTGCCCTCGACGATGAAGCCGTACCCGTCGCGTGCCTCGCCGACGACGAGGTCCGCCCACATGTCCTCGCGCGCGGCGGCGGGAGTGGGCGCATGGAAGTCGATATATTCGTGGACGCCATGCGTGCGCGACAGCACGGCCATGCTGCCGAAGCCCGCAATCCCGGCCATCATCGGATCGACGACGCCCTGGACGAAGGCGCAGGCGATCGCGGCGTCGAAGGCGTTGCCGCCGGCCCTCAGGACATCAACGGCCGCTTCCGCCGCCTCGGGCTGGGGGGCGACGACCATCGAGCGGGACAGTTTCATCATGGCTACTCCGTTCTGGATTGCGCGGCCGTGGGGCCGTAGAGATGGCACTCGACATAGCCGTCGCCGGTGTGGAAGGGCGCGGGCTGGGCATGCGTGCACACATCCATCTTGCGCGGGCATCTGGGATGGAACGCGCAGCCGGCGGGCGGGTCGAGCGGATTGGGGAACACGGTGCCCAGATGCAGGTCGGGAATCCCGAGGTCGGGGTCCGGAGTCAGCACCGACGCCATCAGCGCCTGGCTGTAGGGATGCTGCGGATTGGCGAAGAAGGCGCGCGCCTCGGCCTGCTCGACCACGCGGCCGAGATACATGACGGCGATGCGCGAGGCGATGTGCTCGACGACGGCGAGGTTGTGGCTGATGAAGACGTAGGTGAGCCCGAAGCGCTCCTTCAGGTCCATCAGCATGTTGAGGATCTGGGACTGGACCGACACGTCGAGCGCCGATGTCGGCTCGTCGCAGATCACCAGCTCCGGCCGCATGATCAGCGCCCGCGCGATGGCCACGCGCTGGCGCTGGCCGCCCGAGAGCTGGCTCGGATAGGAATCGGCGAGCCTTTCCGGCAGCCCGACGCCGTCCATCATCTCCAGGAGCGCCTGGCGCTGCGTCTGCGCCGTGCCGATGCCGTGGACGCGCAGCGGCAGGGTGATGATAGAGCCGATGGTCTTGCGCGGGTTCAGCGATGAGTACGGGTCCTGAAAGATCGGCTGGACGCGCCGCGAGATCACGGCATGCCGCACGCTGGAGAGCGGCCGGCCCTCGAAGGTGATCGTCCCTTCCGTCGGCTGCTCCAGCGACAGAAGGATGCGGGCGAGCGTGGACTTGCCGCAGCCGGATTCGCCGACGATGCCGAGGACGTCGCCCTTCTCGATCGTCAGGCTCACCTCCCGCAGCGCGCTCAGCGTCTTGCGCGCGGCAAACAGGCCCTGCGAGACCTTGTAGATCTTGCGGACGTTACGCAGATCGAGCAGCGCGGGCCGGGTGCTCATGCGGACCGGCCCTCCCCTGCGAATTCGGGCCCGGCGAATTCGGGTTCCTCGCTCCAGATGGCGCCGCGGGCGTCTGCGGGCAGGATGCAGCGGTCGAAGTGGCCGGGGTCGCTCTGCCTGAGCGGAATCTCGCCGAGCGAGCAGGCCGGCATCGCCTTCGGGCATCGCGTCTTGAAGCCGCAGCCGTCTATCTCCTCGAACAGGCTGGGCACCACGCCGGGGATGGCGCCGAGCCGCGCGCCCGGCTCGGTCCTGCCGGGCACGGGAATGCAGCGCAGCAGCCCCTGCGTGTAGGGGTGCTGCGGGTTCCTGAAGATGTCGCGGGCCACGCCCTCCTCGACCAGCCTGCCGGCGTACATCACCAGCACCCGGTCGGCGATGCGCGAGACGAGGCCGAGATCGTGGGTGATGAACAGCATGCCCATGCCGAACTCGCTCTGAAGGCTCTTGAGCAGGTTGAGGATCTGCGCCTGGATGGTGACGTCGAGCGCCGTCGTCGGTTCGTCGGCGATGACGAGGGCCGGGTTGCAGATCAGCGCCATGGCGATGACGACGCGCTGGCGCAGCCCGCCGGAGAGCTGGTGCGGGTACTGCCCCAGCCGTCGGCGCGCGCCGCTGATGCCGACGCGCTCCAGGATCGCCTCCGCCTTGTCGTAGGCCTCGCGGCGCGAGATGCGCCGGTGGCGGAACAGCGGCTCGGTCAGCTGGTCGCCGATCGTGTAGACCGGGTTGAGCGTCGTCATCGGCTCCTGGAAGATCATCGACATGCGGTTGCCGCGCAGATGCGACATGGCGCGCTCGCCGGCGTTGGCGATGTCGGCGCCGGCGAAGACCAGCCTGTCGGCGGCGCGCACGGCACCCTTGGGCAGGAGCCCCATCAGCGCCAGCGAGGTCATCGACTTGCCGCAGCCGGATTCGCCGACGATGCACACGGTCTCGCCGAGGGCGACCTCCAGGTCGAGCCCCTTGACGACATGGAGCGGCCCCCGCGCGGTCTTGAGGCGCACATGCAGGTTCCTGACCTGGAGAACCGGTTCGTCAGTGCCATGCATGGTTCAGCGGACTCCCGGTGCGGCAAGGTCGCGGATGCCGTCGCCGAGCAGGTTGACGGACATGAGCAGGATGAACAGCGCGATGCCGGGCATGGTGATCATCCACGGCGCGAAGAAGATCTCCTCCTTGGCCTCGGCCAGCATCAGCCCCCACGAGGGCAGCGGCGGCTGGACGCCGAGGCCGAGGAACGACAGCGACGCCTCGTAGAGGATGGCGGTGGCCATCTCGATGGTGGCGATGACGGTCAGCGGCGCCGCCACGTTGGGCAGGATTTCGGTGAGGATGATGCGCGGGGTCGAGCAGCCGATGGCCTTCGCCGCCACGACATATTCCTGCGCGCGCACCTGCATCGTCACCGAGCGCATGACCACGGCGAACCTGTCCCACAGCAGCAGGCCGAGGACGAGCGTGATGACGACGAGCGTGGCGTTGAGCATCGCCACGGTCGCGAGCGCGACGAGGATGACCGGCAGCGTCAGCCGCGTCGTGATGATGAAGGAGATGACCATGTCGGTGCGGCCGCCGAAATAGCCGGCCATCACGCCGAGGAAGGTGCCGATGACGCCGGACATCAGCACCGCCGCGGTGCCGATGAACAGCGAGATGCGGCTGCCGTAGACCAGCCTCGACCAGTAGTCGCGGCCGAGCTTGTCCGTGCCGAGCGGATGGTCCCAGCCCGCCGCCGGATGGTCCCAGAACCAGGCGTACCAGACCGGCGGGATGCGCCGGCTGGACAGGTCCTGCACATAGGGGTCGTGCCACGTCACCAGCGGGGCCGCGACCGCCAGCAGGACGATCACGGCGAGCCCCGCCGCGCCGATGAGGAAGCTCCTGTGGCCGACGAATGCCGAAACGGCACCCGCAGGGGGCATGGCGAGGGGGGAAGGCGCCCCGGCGACGTCCGACATGATTGCCTCAGTTGCTGCGCAGGCGCGGATCGAGCCACGCGTTGAGAAGGTCGGCGCCGAAGGTCAGCGCCACGTAGATCGCGGCGACGATCAGCACGATCGCCTGGATGACCGGCAGGTCGGAATAGGAGATCGCCTCCCACGCCAGATAGCCGACGCCCTGCATGGCGAAGATCGTCTCGATGACGACCGAACCGCCGAGCATGAAGCCGAACTGCACGGCCGCGACCGAGACCAGCGGCAGGATGGCGTTGCGCAGCGCGTGCTTGAACACGACCTTGCCCATGCCGAGCCCCTTGGCGCGCGCCGTGCGGATGAAGTCGGACCCCATCACCTCGACGATGCCGGCGCGCGTCAGGCGCATCAGCGTCGGCGTGGCGTAGTAGGCGAGCACCACCGAGGGCAGCACGAAATGCGCCCAGGTCGCGGAGCCGGAAACCGGCAGCCAGCGCAGCGACACGCTGAAGACGACGATGCCGATCAGCGCGAACCAGAACGAGGGCATGGCCTGGCCGACGATGGCGATGCCGAGGGCGACGCGGTCGATCCACGAATTGGGGCGAAGGCCGGCCGCGATGCCGAGCGGGATCGCCACGAGCAAAGCGAGCCCGAACGCCAGGCTTCCGAGCGTCAGCGTGACCGGCAGGCGCTCGAAGATGACGTCGGTGACCGGCCGCCGCTGGCGGTAGGAGGCGCCGAGATCGGCCTGGAGCGCGTTGCCAAGCCACTCGCCGTAGCGGACGATGACCGGCCGGTCGAAGCCATAGGCGAGCCTGATGGCCTCGACGTCGGCGGAGGTGGCGCCTTCACCGGCGATCGTGCGCGCCGGATCGGCCGCGACGTTCGTCAGCGTGAAGGTGATGGCCGAGACGGCAAGCATGACCAGCAGCCCGACGAACAGCTTCTTGATCGTGAATGCGAACACGGCTCACCTCCGCCTTGCGTCGATCCGGCCTCAGTCCTTCCACTTCACGAGATAGAAGCGCGGGTTCTCGTCGGGGAAGGAGCGGAAGTCGAGGTTCTCGGAGTGGGCGTAGGTGACGGGGTTGGTCCACAGCGGGTGCCACATCGCCTGCTCGTTGATCCGGCGCGTCGCCAGGTTGTAGTTGGCGAGCCGCTCCTCCTGGTTGATCGTCGCCGCCGCCGCCTTGAGCGCGTTGGACACCTCCTCGTCGCGGGCCATGTCATCGGCGCCCATGGTGAAGAAGTTGTTCAGCAGCGCCGAGACGTCGTTGATGCCGTAGGAGCCCCAGTCGCCCATGAACAGATGCGTGCGGTTGGTGGCGACGCGCTCGGACACGGCCGCATATTGCAGCATCTGGACGTTGAGCTGGATTCCGACGGCGTTGAGGTAGCCGGCGACCGCCTCGGTCCAGGCGCGGTCGCGGCTGGAGTTGGCGACGAGGTCGAGCGTCAGCCCCGACGCGACCCCGGCCTCGGCCAGCAGCGCCTTGGCCTTCTCGGGGTCGTAGCCGTATCCCGGCACGTCCGCCGGGCATCCGAACTGCGTGCGGAAGCAGGGAGAGGTGACGACGCCCGAGCCGTGGCCGACGACCTGCCTGACGATGGTCTCGCGGTCGATCGCATGCGCGATCGCCTGGCGCACGCGGATGTCCTGGAGCGGGTTGCCGCCGTCCATGTCGCGCAGGTTGAACGACAGGAAGGAGATGCGCATCGTCTCGGCCGGATTGACCGCGACGCCCGGCACGCCCGACAGCGGCTCGGCCTGGTCGGCCGGCACGTACCATATCCAGTCGAGGCCGCCGCCCATCAGCTCGGCCATCTGCGTCGAGGGATCGGGAATGGCGCGGTACTCGATGGCGCCGAGGGCGGGGTCGCCCTTCGGGCTGCCGTCGAAATAGCCTTCCCATTTCGACAGCGACATCGATGTGCCGGGCGTGAAGTTGTCGAACTTGTAGGGGCCGGTGCCGATCAGGCCGCCGTCGATGTTGGCGGCGTTGTTGTCGCCGTAGAAGCCCTCGGGCAGCATGGCGTGCAGGCTCGAGACGTATTCGAGCGCCGGCGGGAAAGGCGCCTTGAGATTGAGCTGCACCTTGTGGTCGCCGAGCGCCTCGGCGTCCTTGATCCAGTTGACGTTGCTCTGGACGTTGATCTTGTTGTCGGGGTTCGAGATATAGTTGTAGGTGTAGACGACGTCGGCGGCGTCGAAGTCGCTGCCGTCATGGAACTTGACGCCCTCGCGCAGCGTGAAGACGAGCGTGACGTCGTCCGTCCACTCCCAGGACGTGGCCAGCAGCGGCTCGTATTCGCCGGTCTCGGGATTGCGATAGACGAGGGTGTCCCAGACGAGCTGGCCGTTGAGGATCATCGCCTCGCGATGGAAGTTGTAATAGGGATCGGGCGCGGTGACCGACACCGTGCTCGCCCATCTGAGCTTGTTCTCCTGCTGCTGGGCCTGCGCCGTCCCTGCGGTCGCCCCCATGGTCGCCAAGGCGGCAATCGCCGCCGCATAGATCACGCGATTCATGCTCTGCTCCCTTTTCAGATCTAGCCGAGGTGTCGGGCTGCGATCTCCCTGAGTTGATGTCCAACTTCGATGCAGCGTTCGCGGGGGTAGCGATGATTGATGCTGCCCACGCTCAGGCTGCCCAGCAGTTCTCCGCCGACGCCGCGAATCGGGATGCCGATCGCGACGATGTATTCGAAGAGATCCTCCTCCCCGATCGTGAACCCGCGCTCGCGGGCTTCCTGTATCCTCTCGCGCACGCGCACGGGGTCGACGACCGTCCTCGGCGTCATCCTGGGAAGCGGCCGCGAAAGATATTCCTCGACGAAGCCGTCGTCGGAGAACGCCAGAAGGGCGAACGGTCCGCCGCCGCCGTGGATCGGCGAGCGCGTCCCGATATCGGTGCCGAGCGTGGCGATCGGCGACGTGCCGACCCGCCTTTCGATGCACAGCGACATCCCCCGGTCGAGCGTCATCAGAAGCCCGATGTCGCCGGTCAGCTCGACGATCTCCTCGATGACGGGCCTGGCGCGCAGGAGCAGCGGGTTCTGCCGCAACGTCTTCTGCGCCAGCGTGATGAAGCTCGCCCCCAGCCGGTAGCGCCCCGAGCCGGCGTCGCGTTCGACGAACCGCTCGGCGCTCAGCGTCGCCAGGATGCGCAGCACCACCGTCTTGCCGAGGCCGGTCCCGGCGATGATCTCCGTGACCGACAGCGGCGCGTCGGCAGCGCCGATCAGGTTCAGGACCGCAATCGCCTTCTGCACGGAAAGGCTTTGTTCGGATGGCTTTGGTGGCTTCATATAAGGTCCGATTATCGGACTTAATGTCCTTTATTTGGACTTTATTGCGAACCCTCTCCTGCTGTCAATAACGTTGCCCCGAGGGAATGCCGGCATGCCCGGCATGAACGCCGCAAATCGACGGGATGGGGTCGGTTGGGAGACGTCAGGCAAAGCGGCGTGGCCATCGGATACGGGCGATGACTGCCGGAAATCACACTTCAGAGCCGGAAGGCATTGGTGGACTGAAGGATGAACGGGGGAAAGCTCCGCAGCCCGGACAGGATGCGAGCCCTCCCGAGGGTCGAGCTCGGGCAAGCCGCGAAGCTAGTCGAAGCTGCCTCCGGCGGCGGCCAGCGCCTCCATCGTATCGACGTCGATATCCGCGGCGGGGCCGAGCTCGACCTCGTGGACCGGAAGTCCCGAGGTCTCGAGCAGGCGACGCGCGCCGGCGTCGCCTGCGAGCGTGAGGGCCGCGGCGAACAGGCTGCGCGGAAGGATGACCGGATTCCGGCGCCGTCCCTGCGCGGTGGCCCGCACGATGCCCTCCCCGCCGGTGGCGAGGAA
>JACZJD010000687.1 GCA_014860725.1 Aquamicrobium sp. | reverse complement strand
GTTCGGCTGGCAGCCTCACGTGCGGGTATTGCAGATCCTGCAACGCGCCTTCTCATGCCGGGAGACGCCTTCCGCGCCCTGCCGGTATGGAGGCGTGGGCAAGGTTAGGCTCCCAGCAGCAAGCAGGTGAGGTTTGGAGTGAGACGTCGTCCAGGAACGTGCTTCCTCAGGCGGCCGGACGATGCTTCATGCAACTCGGCGTCAGCAATGCCGCCAGGTGGACAAGTCAGCTGCCGTCGGGCCGTGTGGCAACTGCCGATGGCACCGCAGCGTCGAATTGCTACCCCTGATGCCTCGGAAAAAGGGGCCGCCAGCTGTCGCCGTGCGCCGGGCCATTCGCAAGGCACGACCGCAAGCGGCAGCGGTTTTCTTGCGCGCAATGTCGCGGCGTTAACCGGATTTTCGGCCGTCTGCGGCAGCATGCGCTTGCGGTAGGGTTCCCGGCATGAGCGGCGCAGGCTTCATTCTTCTCATCAATCTGGCGATTGCAGGCCTGTTCTGCGCGAGCTTCGTGCTGATCGCGGCCTATGACGGCCGCTATGTCTCGGCGCGCTGGTTCGCGGCCACCTATGCCATGGGCATGGTCTATGCCACGCTCGAGTTCCTGCTGCCCGCCTTCACCGATATCAAGGTCGGCGTCTTCCTCGGCCATCTCGCCTTCCTGTGCACGCTGCTTCTCCTCAATATCGGGCTCGCACACCGCTACGAGACCGAGCCGCCGCGCATGGTTCTGGTCGTGGTGATCGCGGTCTCCCTGATCGGAAGCGCCCTGCTGCAGGACCTGCCGCGCAGCTCGTTCCTGCGCAATTTCCTCTATCAGGGGCCGTTCTTCCTCATGCAGGCGGTCGGCCTGCTCATCGTCCTGCGCGCCTCGGCGACACGGGCCGTCGGCCGCCGCCCGATCGACACGCTGCTCGCCGCCTTCCTCGGCCTGAGCGCGGTGCACTACCTGTCGAAGCCGTTCTTCGTCGCCATGCTCGGCGGCTCGGGCGCCCGGCCGGAGGACTATCTGTCGACCACCTACGCCATGGTCTCGCAGTCGATGGGCACCGTGCTGGTGGTGGCGACCGCGCTGCTGCTGCTCGCGATGCTGATCCTCGACATGGTCAGGGACATCACCACCCGCTCGGAAACCGACCTGCTTTCCGGCCTTCTGAACCGGCGCGGCTTCGAGGAGCGGCTCGACGACATCGTCCACCGGCTGCCGGCCAACGGCCTGCCCATCTCGCTCGTCATCTGCGACCTCGACCATTTCAAGAAGGTCAACGACACCTATGGCCACGCCGCCGGCGACCGGGTCATCGCCGGCTTCGCCGCCACGCTGCGCGAGGGCGCCTCGAGCCACCACGTGCTCGGCCGCATCGGCGGCGAAGAATTCGCCGTGCTGTTGCCGGGCAGCAATCTCGCGGCCGGCCGCCTGTTCGCCGAGACGGTGCGCGCAGCCTTCGCCGGCCGCGCCATAGACGGCTTCCCGCCGGAGAAATGCTTCACGGCCAGCTTCGGCGTCGCCGAGATCGCCCCGGGCGAGACGGCCCCGACGCTGATGGCCCGCGCGGACATGGCGCTCTACCAGGCCAAGCGCTCGGGGCGCGACTGCGTCCGCGTCAGCCATCCGCGCATCGGCGGCGCCGGCGAGCCGCGCAGCACGCTTGCCTCGTAGGAACGTCCGCGCCCGGAGGGGAGCGGTCTTCCCGGAATCGTCCGAGACTGGCCTAGCGGCAGACCATGGGCGCCTGCGGCACCTCGCCCCTGTCGAGGCCGTACATGTGGCTGCGCCCGTGCCAGACATAAGGCGGGCGCCAGCAGCGGCGGACATGGCGCTCGCGGTCGAGCTCCACCACCTCCGGCTCGTAATAGGAGCCGGTGAGCTGGTAGGCTTCGGCCACGTGCCCCATGCCGACGATGATGCGCTTGTAGCCGGCCTGGCTGTGGATCACGAGATTGCCGAAGCTGTCGGCATGGACGCGGTCCCGGCCGTCCTCGGCACCGAGCGCAGGCGAGGCGGCGAGCATGGCGGCTGCGGCCACGGCGGCAAGACCCGGAAAAATGCGCATGGCGTTCGCTCCTGTCGCTTGCGAGGAATCGAAGCCTCCCCGATGGACGACTTTAACGCCATATTAACCTTTGTTAAGACCAGACATGCATGGCCGCCCCATGCTTCGGCAATATGGTTAACGCCGATGCCTGCCCGGCGGCTGCGCCGCCATAGGGTTTCAAAGCGGCCGCGCCGCAATAGGGTTTAAAGCGGCTGCGCCGCCATCGAGAGAAGAGGAAGAACATGGCTTCCGATCACCAGATCGACATATCGCTGCTGCGGCTGAGGGATGCCCGCGAGCTCGCGCCGCTGCTCGCCGCCTATGCGCAGGCGCTCAAGCGCGGCGCGCCGCGCCGGCCGGACGAGTTCCATGCCGAGAGCCTGCTACAGGACCGCACCGCCGAGATCATCGGCGCGCGGCTCGACGGCGCGCTGGTCGGCTTCGCCATCTTCACCGACCTGCCGGACCCGATCACCGGGCTGCGCTGCGGCCAGGTCGACCACCTCTACGTCCACCACGACCACCGCAGCAAGGGCATCGCCAAGGCGCTCGTCGATCTCCTGGCCGACCAGGCGGAGGAGCGCGGCTGGTCGCGGCTCGTGCTCAATGCCCCGCGCCAGCCGGAGGACGGCCGCCGCCTCTACGAGCAGATCGCCAGCCCCGCCGACTGGACCTCCTACGTCATCCGCTTCGAGGACAAATAGCGGCCCGCCGCACGCCCGTTGATCTTTCGCCGCGATTGGCGGTAAGTCTCGCGCCCATGAATGCGAATCCACGAGCGGGGCGCATCGCCCTCCATGCGCTCCTCGCAGGCGGGCTTGCGCTCGCCCTTTCCGCCTGCGTCGCCGACGGCGGGCCGGCCGTCATGTCGCTGCAGGCGGCCGAGGCCGCCCCGGCCCTGCCGGCCCGCGCCACCTACGATTGCGGCGAGGATGGCAGCATCACCGTCGAGGCCATGCAGAGCGCGGTGCGCCTGGTCGAGGCCGAGGGCACGAGCTACGACCTGCCCGCCTCGCCGCCGACCCAGGCCAGCCGTTTCGGCGAGGGCAACGTCGCGCTCGTGGTCGAGGGCGGCGAGGCGCTCTGGATGAAGGCCGGCCGCGAGCCGATGACCTGCCGCCGCTGATTCGCCGCGACCCGGTCCGGGGCGTCCGTCCTTCAAACGATTGAAGCCCAGGGCCGCCGCCGTCCGGCTTCACGGATTCCGCTAAATGGGCGGCGCGGCGTGGTTTTCCGGCTTTGACGCGGCGCAAAATCCGCATTAGAAAGCGGCAGCCATAGGCCGCTGCCAGGACTCATTCCATTGCATCCACGAGGCTCCGGGGCACGGCCGCGAGATTGGGGGAGCCATGAGCAAATCCGCAGCCACCCACGCAAGGCCGCGCGCGCGGCCAATGTCGCCGCATCTGCAGGTTTACAAGCTGATCCCGACCATGGCGATGTCGATCGTGCATCGCATCACCGGCGGCGCGCTCTATTTCGGCACCCTGCTCGTCGCCGCCTGGCTGGTCGCGGCCGCCATGTCAGAGGAATGGTTCAACACGGTCGCCTGGGTCTACGGCTCGTGGATCGGCCGGCTCGTGCTCTTCGGCTACACCTGGGCGCTCGTCCATCACCTGATCGGCGGCGTCCGCCATCTGGTCTGGGACACCGGCGTCGGCTTCGAGAAGCATTTCGCCACCAGGGTCGCCCGGCTGATGCCGGTCGTCTCGGTCGCCGTGACGGTCCTGATCTGGGCCGCCGGCTATCTGGTGCGGGGGGCATGACCATGAGCGACTTCCGCACTGCGACCTCGCGCGTCCGCGGCCTCGGCTCCGCCAGGGAGGGTACCGACCATTTCTGGCGCCAGCGCCTGACGGCCGTGGCCAACGTGCCGCTCGTCCTGTTCTTCATCGGCCTGCTCGTGGCCCTGAGCGGCGCGTCCTACGCGGAGGTGCGCGCCACGCTCGCCAACCCCTTCGTGGCGATCGTGCTCGGCCTCATGCTCGTCTCCGGGCTCTACCACATGAAGCTCGGCATGCAGGTCATCATCGAGGACTACGTCCACGGCAAGCTGCTCAACGTGACGCTGCTGATGCTCAACGTCTTCTTTTCCCTGATCGTCGGCGCGGCGTGCATCTTCGCGCTTCTCAAGATCGCATTCGGAGGCTGAGGCGGTGGCCGAATCCAGAAAGAACGTTTCCCGGCCGGCAGTCGCGGGCAGCGCCTACACCTATGTCGACCACTCGTTCGACGTCGTGGTCGTCGGCGCCGGCGGCGCCGGTCTGCGCGCCACGCTCGGCATGGCCGAGCAGGGCCTGAAGACGGCCTGCATCACCAAAGTGTTCCCGACCCGCTCGCACACCGTCGCGGCCCAGGGCGGCATCGCCGCCTCGCTCAAGAACATGGGGCCGGACAACTGGCAGTGGCACCTCTACGACACCGTCAAGGGGTCGGACTGGCTGGGCGACGTCGACGCGATGGAGTACCTCGCCCGCGAGGCGCCCGCCGCCGTCTACGAGCTCGAGCACTACGGCGTGCCGTTCTCGCGCACTGAGGACGGCCGCATCTACCAGCGGCCGTTCGGCGGCCACATGCAGAATTTCGGCGACGGCCCGCCAGTGCAGCGCACCTGCGCGGCGGCCGACCGCACTGGCCACGCCATCCTGCACACGCTCTACGGCCAGTCGGTCAAGAACAACGCCCAGTTCTTCATCGAGTATTTCGCGCTCGACCTCATCATGACCGACGGCGTCTGCACCGGCGTCGTGGCGTGGAACCTCGACGACGGCACCATCCACCGCTTCGCCGCCAAGATGGTGGTGCTGGCGACCGGCGGCTACGGCCGCGCCTATTTCTCGGCCACCAGCGCCCACACCTGCACCGGCGACGGCAACGGCATGGTCGCGCGCGCCGGCCTGCCGCTCCAGGACATGGAGTTCGTCCAGTTCCACCCGACCGGCATCTACGGCGCCGGCTGCCTCATCACCGAGGGCGCGCGCGGCGAGGGCGGCTATCTCGTCAATTCCGAGGGCGAGCGCTTCATGGAGCGCTACGCGCCGTCGGCCAAGGACCTTGCCTCGCGCGACGTCGTCTCGCGCTGCATGACGCTCGAGATCCGCGAGGGCCGCGGCGTCGGCAGGAACAAGGACCACATCTTCCTGCACCTCGACCATCTCGATCCGGCCGTGCTGGCCGAGCGGCTGCCGGGCATCTCGGAATCGGCGAAGATCTTCGCCGGCGTCGACGTCACCCGCGAGCCGATCCCGGTGCTGCCGACCGTGCACTACAACATGGGCGGCATCCCGACCAACTACTGGGGCGAGGCGCTGAACGCCGACCACGACAACCCGGAGCGCATCCAGCCTGGCCTGATGGCTGTGGGCGAGGCCGGCTGCGCCTCGGTGCACGGCGCCAACCGCCTCGGCTCCAACTCGCTGATCGACCTCGTGGTGTTCGGCCGCGCCGCCGCGATCCGCGCCGGCCAGGTCATCGACCGCAAGAGCGCCATCCCCTCGATCGACGAGCAGGCGGTCGAGAAGATCATGGACCGCTTCGACCGCATCCGCCATGCCGATGGCGGGACGCCGACGGCCGTGCTGCGCGAGAAGATGCAGCGCGCCATGCAGGAGGACGCCGCCGTCTTCCGCACGCAGGACTCGCTGGAGCAGGGCTGCAGGCGCATCTCGGCGATCTGGGGCGAGCTGAAGGACGTCAAGGTCCACGACCGCTCGATGATCTGGAACTCCGACCTCGTCGAGACGCTGGAGCTGGAAAACCTGATGGCCTGCGCCATCACCACCGTCCACGGCGCCGAGGCGCGCAAGGAAAGCCGCGGCGCGCACGCCCGCGAGGACTTCTCCGAGCGCGACGACAAGACCTGGCGCAAGCACACGCTCGCCTGGGTGGACGACGCCGGCAAGGTCAGGCTCGACTATCGCCCGGTCCACACCGAGACCATGCTGCCGGTGGACGAGGGCGGCATCGATCCGGCCAAGATCGCACCGAAGAAGCGCGTCTACTGATCGGAGGGACAAGACATGGTTGAACTCACCCTTCCCGAGAATTCGCGCATCCACGAGGGCAAGACCTGGCCGAAGCCGGAAGGCGCGACCAATCTGCGCGAGTACCGCATCTACCGCTGGTCGCCGGACGACGACGACAACCCGCGCGTCGACACCTATTACGTCGACACCGACGATTGCGGGCCGATGGTGCTCGACGGCCTGCTCTGGATCAAGAACAAGATCGACCCGACGCTGACGCTGCGCCGCTCCTGCCGCGAGGGCATCTGCGGCTCCTGCGCCATGAACATCGACGGCACCAACACGCTGGCCTGCACCAAGGGCACGGACGAGATCAAGGGCGCGGTCCGGGTCTATCCGCTGCCGCACATGCCGGTGGTCAAGGACCTCGTGCCCGACCTCACCGTGCCCTATGCGCAGCTTTCCTCGATCCAGCCCTGGCTCCAGACCGTGTCGCCCGAGCCGGAGAAGGAATGGCGCCAGAGCCGCGAGGACCGCGAGAAGCTCGACGGCCTCTACGAGTGCATCCTGTGCTTCTGCTGCCAGACCTCGTGCCCGTCCTACTGGTGGAACGGCGAGCGCTATCTCGGCCCGGCCGTGCTCCTGCAGGCCTATCGCTGGCTGATCGACTCCCGCGACGAGGCGACCGGCGAGCGCCTCGACAATCTCGAGGACCCGTTCCGGCTCTACCGCTGCCACACCATCATGAACTGCACGCAGGCCTGTCCGAAGGGGCTGAACCCCGCCAAGGCCATCGCCGAGATCAAGAAGATGATGGTGGCGCGCCGGACCTGAGCCGGCCCGCCTTCCACCCGCTCGCGAAATCCCGCAAGCCCGCCGCGTCCTACTCGGCGGGCTTTTCGTCGAGCGAATGGCGCATGATCAGCGGCATCTGGGTGAAGGTGAAGAGAAGGGTGATCGGCATGATGCCCCACACCTTGAACGCCACCCAGAAATCGGTCGAGAAATTGCGCCACACCACCTCGTTGGCGACGGCGAGGAAGAAGAAGAACAGCC
>JACZJD010000686.1 GCA_014860725.1 Aquamicrobium sp. | reverse complement strand
CGGCCGTCAGCGGCCCGCGCGACCGGCCGAACGCCCGCTTCACCCTCACCGGCGAGGCGATCACCGCCGCCGCGCTCCGTCAGGCCGGCCAGAGCCAGCTTTCGCTGCGCGCCACCGGCCAGGGCAGCGCCGACCGCATCGTCATCGACGCCAGCGCCACCACGCCCGAGGGCCTCAGCGCCAGCGCCAACGGCACGGTGCCGCTCACCGGCGGCAGCCTTGCCGTCAACTTCAACGGCTCCGCCCCGCTCGCGCTCGCCAACCGCTTCCTCGCCGAGCGCGGCACCCAGCTTTCCGGCGTCGTGGAGGCGAGCGGCTCGGTCTCCGGCAGCCTGGCGCAGCCCTCGATCCGCGCCATGTTCTCCACCACCGGCGCGCAGGCGGTCGATCCCGAGGCGAACCTGCGCCTGACCGGCATCAACGTCATGGGCTCCATCGACGGCGACACCGTCACGCTGCGCTCGGCCAACGCCGCCCTTTCCGCCGGCGGCTCGGTCGGGGCGAGCGGCACGGTCTCGCTCGACGCCAATGCCGGCTTCCCGGCCGATCTCAGGATCACGCTCGACCAGGCGCGCTATGCCGACGGCGATCTGGTGGTGGCGACGGTCAGCGGCGGCCTTGCCCTCACGGGGCCGCTCGTGCGCGATCCGCTGCTTGCCGGCGAGCTGAACGTCGAGCGCGCCGAGATCACCGTGCCGGAAAGCCTCGGCGGCAATGCCGCCTCCATCGACGTCATCCACCGCAACGCGCCCGCCGGCGTGCGCGAGACCCTGGCGCGCGCCCGCGCCAGTGACGGCACCCCGACGCCCACCGCGCGGCCGAGCGTGCTGCGGCTGAATGTCGGCATCAGCGCCCCCGCCCGCATCTTCGTGCGCGGCCGCGGCCTCGACGCGGAGCTCGGCGGCAATGTGCGGCTGACCGGCCCGGTGACGAACATCCAGCCCGTCGGCGGCTTCCGCATGATCCGCGGCCGGCTCTCCATCCTCGGCCAGCGCATCACCTTCGACGAGGGCACCGTCACGCTGGTCGGCGACCTCGATCCCTATCTCGACTTCGTGGCGCGCTCGGCCGGCAACGACATCACCGTCTTCATCACCGTGCGCGGCCGGGTGTCGGACCTCGAGATTCACTTCTCCTCGCAGCCGGAGCTGCCCGAGGACGAGGTGCTGGCGCGGCTGATCTTCAACCGCAGCCTGAGCGAGCTGTCCGCGCTCCAGATCGCCCAGCTCGCCGCCGCCGCGGCCGAGCTTGCCGGCGGCTCCAACACGTCGTTGCTGGGAAGCCTGCGCGGGGCGACCGGCCTCGACGACCTCGACGTCGTCACCGACAGCGAGGGCAACGCCGCCGTGCGCGCCGGCCGCTACATCCAGGACAACATCTATCTCGGCGTCGAGGCGGGCGCGCAAGGCACGACGCGCGGCACCATCAACCTCGACATCACCGAGAACCTCAAGGCGCGCGGCGCCATGGGCTCGGACGGCGACTCCTCGCTCGGCGTCTTCTACGAGCGCGACTACTGACGCACCCCCCTGCCCCAAACGGCACCGCGGCGCTGGTGGTGGCGCCGCGGGCGCCCGGCTGCTAACACCGGCCGGCACCCGCACATGCCGAACGACCGCAGGAGGAGAAGAGCCATGCTGCGCAAGACGGATTTCTACATCGACGGCAAATGGACGGCGCCCGCCGTCGCGCGCGACTTCGAGGTCGTCAACCCGGCCGACGAGCAGCCCTACGCCGTCATCTCGCTCGGTTCCGAGGCCGATGTCGACAAGGCGGTCGCCGCCGCCCGCCGGGCGTTCGGGACATGGTCTCGCACCAGCCGCGAGGAGCGCCTTGCCGCGCTCGAACGTCTGCTCGACGCCTACAAGGCGCGGCTGGAGGACATGGCGCAGGCGATCTCGCAGGAGATGGGCGCGCCGATCCGGCTGGCGCGGGATTCGCAGGCCCCGGTCGGCGTCAGCCACATCAAGAGCTTCATCCGGGCGCTGCAGGCGTTCGAGTTCGAGCATCCGCTCGATGCGCGCAACCCGCAGCACCTCGTGGCGCGCGAGCCCATCGGCGTCGCCGGCCTCATCACGCCGTGGAACTGGCCGATGAACCAGGTGGTGCTGAAGGTGGTGCCGGCGCTCGCCGTCGGCTGCACCGTGGTGCTGAAGCCGTCCGAGATCGCGCCGATGTCGTCCATCGTCTTCGCCGAGATCATGGATGCGGCGGGCTTCCCGGCCGGCGTCTTCAACATGGTCAACGGCGACGGCCCGACCGTCGGCGAGGCGATGTCGCGCCATCCCGGCATCGACATGATGTCCTTCACCGGCTCGACGCGCGCCGGCGTCGCCGTCTCGAAGGCCTCGGCCGACACGGTCAAGCGCGTGGCGCTGGAGCTCGGCGGCAAGTCGCCCAACCTCGTCTTCGCCGATACCGATGTCGAGGCGGCCGTGGTGCGCGGCCTCGACCACGTCTTCGAGAACACCGGCCAGTCCTGCAACGCGCCGACGCGCATGCTGGTCGAACGGCCGGTCTACGACCGCGCGGTCGAGATCGCGGCCGCGCATGCAAGGACGGTCAGGGTCGGCAACCCGGCCGAGGACGGCGACCATATCGGCCCGCTCGTGTCGCAGGCGCAGTTCGACAAGGTCCAGGGCCTGATCGAGATCGCCATCAGGGAGGGCGCGCGGCTCGTCGCCGGAGGCCCCGGCCGGCCCGAAGGCTTCAATCGCGGCTACTATGTGCGGCCGACCGTCTTTGCCGACGTGACCAACGACATGACCATCGCCCGCGAGGAGGTGTTCGGCCCGGTGCTGGCGATGATCCCGTTCGAGACCGAGGACGAAGCCGTCGCCATCGCCAACGACACCCCCTACGGCCTGTCGAGCTACATCCAGAGCGGCGATCCCGAGCGCGTCCGGCGCGTGGCGCGGCAGCTGCGCTCCGGCATGGTGCAGGTCAACGGCACCTCGCGCGCGCCCGGCAGCCCGTTCGGCGGCTACAAGCAGTCCGGCCTCGGCCGCGAGGGCGGCCGATACGGCCTCGAGGAATTCCTCGAGATCAAGGTCGTCTCGGGCTGGCCGGCGGACGCGGCCTAGCCTCGTCCTACCGTAAGGCTTCACCGACGGAGAGATTGCGAATGGCCGTATCCGTGACCGGGATTGCCGATGCCGTGCTCGCCGCGCTCGCCCAGAAACGCCAGATCGCGCCGATCACGGACGGCGAGCCGGATTTCGGCCTCGACGCGGCCTATGCAGTCGCGGATGCCGTGACGGCGGCCCGCATCGCGCGCGGCGAGACCCCGGCCGGCTGGAAGATCGGCTTCACCAACCGGCTGATCTGGGACCAGTACGGCGTGCACGCGCCGATCTGGGGGCCGGTCTACGACCGCAGCGTGATCCATGCCGAAGCCGGCGAGGCCGGCCCCGTCGTCTTGAGCGCGGCCGCCTTCGTCGAGCCGCTTATCGAGCCCGAGATCGTCTTCCGCATCGCCCGCCCTCCCCGTTCGGGCATGGACGACCGCGCGCTTCTCGGCTGCATCGACGCGGTCGGCCACGGCTTCGAGATCGTGCAGTCGATCTACCCCGGCTGGCGCTTCCGGGCTGCCGACACGGTCGCGGCGTTCGGCATGCACGGCGCGCTGGTCTGCGGGCCG
>JACZJD010000685.1 GCA_014860725.1 Aquamicrobium sp. | reverse complement strand
GCCCGGCGCGGCCGCGCAGCCGGCCCATCCCGGAATCGACCACCGCGAGGCCGTCGGCGATTTCGGCCACCGTGCCGGAGACGGCGTTGGTCTCGCCGACGAAGCTTGCCACGAAGGGCGTCGCCGGATTGTCGTAGAGGTCGCGCGGCGCGCCGACCTGCTGCAGCACGCCCGCCGCCATCACCGCGATGCGGTCGGACATGGCCAGCGCCTCCGACTGGTCGTGGGTGATGTAGATGAAGGTGACGCCGGTGCGCTTCTGCAAGGCGCGCAGCTCGGCGCGCATGTGCTGGCGCAGCTTGAGGTCGAGCGCCGACAGCGGCTCGTCGAGGAGCAGCACCTGCGGCTCGACCGCGAGCGCGCGCGCGATGGCCACGCGCTGACGCTGGCCGCCGGAAAGCTCGCCCGGCTTCCTCTCGCCATAGCCTTCGAGCGCGATCAGCTTCAGGAGCTCGTCGGCCTTCTTCCGCCGCTCGGCCCTGGATGCACCGCGCGCCTCGAGCCCGAAGGCGATGTTCTCCCACACCGTCATCAGCGGGAACAGCGCCAGCGTCTGGAAGATCATCGCGGTCGGCCGCTGGTTGGGGCCGAGGCCGGCCATGTCGCGGCCGCCGATGAGGATGCGGCCTTCGGTCGGCTCGAGGAAGCCGGCGATCATGCGCAGCAGCGTGGTCTTGCCGCAGCCCGACGGGCCGAGAATGGAGAAGAACTCGCCGCCTTCGACCGTGAACGAGACGTCCTTGACGGCGCGCGTCGCGCCGAACGTCATGCCGATATCCTGAAGCTCGACGGAGTGCGACATTGTTCCTCCCGGATATGGCCCGGATATTGAAGGGGAAGGGCGGCTAGCCGCCCCTCCCCGCAAGACGATCAGGCCGAGAGGAACTTGTCCTGATACTCGTTGCGCTTGGCGACGTACCAGCTCTCCTGAACCGGCCACCACCACAGCCTGTCGAGCGCGTCGCCCGGATAGGCGGCGGCGAAGAACGCCTTGGCCTCGTCGGAGAGGAGGTCGGCCGCGCCGACGGCGGTCGAGTTGATCGACGTGGCGTTGGAGTAGGCCGCGCCCGCTTCCGGCGTCAGGAACCAGTTGATGAAGGCGTAGGCCTGGTCGAGGTTGGCGGCGCCCGACGGGATCGCCACGCCTTCCATCCACGCCAGCGCGCCTTCCTTCGGCGCGATGAAGCCGACCGGCAGCCCTTCCTTGGCGAGCGCGGCGGCCGTCGAATCCCAGGTCTGGCCGATGGTCGCGCCGTTGACGCGGAACGCGCCCTGCGCCTCGTTCTCGTTCGACCAGAACTGGACGATGTTGCCCTTGCGCGCGATGGCCTCGGCCACGATCACGTCGAAGATCTCGACCTGCGCTTCCGGCGTCTTGAAGGCGTCGAGCAGCGGCCGCGGCAGCTTGCCCTCGGCTTCGAGCCACAGGCCGAGGCCGACGAGGCTCGAATGGCCGCGCACGGTCGCCTTGCCGGCGCTCTCCGGCTTCCAGATGTCGCCGTAGGAGGCCGAGCCGTATTCGAGCGGCTGCTGCTCGCGGTCGAAGGCCAGCGCCTCGGTGCCCCAGTCGGCCGGCACCTGATAGCGCTTGCCGTCGACCACCGCGCCGAGATTGGCGGAGTTGGTCCAGGCGCTGGGCAGGCAGCGGTCGACCTCGACCTTGGATTCGTCGATCGGCTGGACGAGGCCGAACTCGACATAGTTCGGCACGCGGTCGACGGTCGGCCAGATGATGTCGAAGCCGGCGCCGTTGTTGGCGCGAAGCTGGTTCAGCAGTTCGTCGTTGGTGCCGTAGGGCGTGTAGTTGGCCTTGATGCCGGTGGCCTTCTCGAACGCGCCGAGGATGTCGTCGTTGAGATAGCCCGCCCAGGCGAAGATGTTCACCGAACCGGACGAGCCCTGCGCCCAGGTCTTCGAGACGAACGGCGCGGCGAGCGTCAGGCCGGCCGTGGCGGCTGCCCCCTTCAGAAGGGTGCGGCGGTGAAGAACGGTCATGGAAACTTCTCCCTGCTTATTGCGGATTGCCCGCGTTTATTTTCGCTATGATACAGTTCGATGACGATCCTGCAATTATCCGCAAGCGCGGACTGCCGGGTGCTCCGGCAAAAGATAGCAGCCGGCTAAACGCTTGCAAGCGCCCCGGCCGCGGCGCTACCTCACCGCCGTCTGCGAGAACCAGTCGATGACGAGGTCGCGGACCCACTCGACATTGCCCCGCGCGGCGATCTCGCCGGCAAGCTCCGACAGCCTCATGGCCGCCGTCAGCAGGAAGATGCGGCGGCGGTCGAGCCTGTGCCCGGTCCCGCGTTCATAGGCCGCGGCCGTCCTTGCCGTCAGGTCCGGGTCGATCAGGGAAACGGGCGCGAACTCGCGATGGACCGGGCCGAAGCCGGAATCGGCGAAATCGAAGATGCCGTTGAGCCGCCGCCGCCCGGCATCGAAGGCCATGTTCCAGCCATGCGCGTCGAAGAAGCCGTAGCGCTCGCCGAGCGGATCGGGGCCCAGCGCGCGATAGGCGTCGAGCGCCGCGCGGGCCTGCGCGGCGCGGTCCGGCGGCAGCAGCGGCCACACCGATGCAAGCGTCTCGTCGCCGGTGTCCCACGCGCCGACCGGCAGCGCACCGGCGTCTCGCACCACAGCGGGGTCGAGCGCATGAAGCTCGGCGAAGAAGATTGCGAGGTCGTCGGCGAGCCGGTCCTTCGCCGCGTCGGGAAGCCGCCGGTAGGCGTCGCGCTCCAGCGTCCCGCCGGGCAGCTTGTCGTGCGCGGAGAAAAGCGGCGGTCCCTCGTGCAGCGTCATGCGCGGCACCGGCAGCGTCAGGTGCGGCCCGGCAGCGGCGAGCAACAGCACCTCGCGCCGCAGCGCGGCCTCGGCCTCCCCGCCTTCGGGGAACTTGAAGATCAGACGCCCGCCGGCATCGACGGCGAGGCTGTGCCAGCCCTTGCCGGCGACGGAGAAGGCCGCATCGGCGAGTTCGGGGTAGGCGAAGAGAATGGCCCGGCGCATATGCGCCGGGACGTCCTGCGGAGCGGCAAGGCCGCTCAGTGATCCATCGCCTTGACGATTTCCTCGGTCATCTTCTTGGCGTCGCCGAGCAGCATCATGGTGCCGTCCTTGTAGAACAGCGTGTTGTCGATGCCGGCATAGCCAGAGCCGAGCGAGCGCTTGACGAA
>JACZJD010000684.1 GCA_014860725.1 Aquamicrobium sp. | reverse complement strand
AGTTCGGCCAGCGCCCGGTCGATGCGCGTCTCGAGCGTCCAGTCGGCCTCGGCGATCTCGTCGGCATCGGCAAGCCCGGTCTCTATCCGCTTAAGAAGCGCAAGGCCCTCGGCCGCGCCGAAGAGATCGGCCACCGTCTCGCCCTCGGCCGCATCGGCCATCTGCCGCATCAGCGCGACGCGCCCGTCGCGCCGCACCGTGCCGGAAGACGGCTGCGCCTCGCCGGCAAGGATCGACAGCAGCGACGACTTGCCGACGCCGTTGCGCCCGACGAGGCCGGTGCGTTCGCTGCCGAAGGAAAGGTCGAGGCCGCCGAAGAGCGTGCGGCCGTCAGGAAGCCGGCAGGAAAGGTCGTGAATGGAAAGAAACGGCATGGGACACCATGAAAGGCGATGCGGTACGGGCGGAAAGCGCGCGTGCTGCATCGTTCATCGGTGTCACTCCTCTGGGCATTTTGCAGCCAGGTGGAATCGCTGGCGTCGCACAAATAGATAGAGCGGCAACTCTCGCCGGCTCGCGGTCTATATAGGCTGCGAGCGCCCGGCAGGAAAGGGCCTGCCCCGCCCGCCCTGCCGCAGATAGGTGCGCGGCGCGACGCCGAGCATGCGGCGGAACATCGTCGTGAAGGCCGGCGCGCTTTCGTAGCCGAGATCGAGCGCCACCTCCGTCACGCTCCTTCCCCTCGCCAGGAGCGGCAGGGCGGCGAGCAGCGTCGCCTGACGCCGCCACACCGAAAGGCTCACGCCCGTCTCGCGCTGGAAGGCGCGCGTGAACGAGCGCCGGCTCATGCCGGCCCTGTTCGCCCAGTAGTCGATCGTCGTCGCGGCCGACGGCGCGGCCACGAACTCCCGGCACAGCCTCACCAGCCGCGCATCGACCGGAAACGGCAGCGCGAAGGGCCGCTCCTGAAGGCGCGGGATTTCGAGCAGGATGAGGCGCATGATCGCTTCCGCCCGCTCCCCGGCGTCCTCGGCATCCGCCTGCACCGCCTCCACGATCAGGCTGCGCATCAGCTCGCTCACCGCCAGCACCTGCAGGCTGTCGGGCAGGTTCTCTCCCACGCCTGCCAGCACGTAGGCCGAGCGCATGCGCACCATGCCGATCATCTCGACGGCATGCTCGACGCCGGCCGGAATCCACATGGCATGGCCGGGCGGAACCATCCAGCGCCCCTGCCCGGTCGAGATCATCACGCTGCCGCGGAAGGGGTAGAGAAGCTGCGCCCGGCTGTGGCTGTGCGGGCTGACATGATGGCCGTCCGGATAGTCGGTGGAGACGGCGATGACGTCGCCGGGCGCCGTCTCGATCCAGTCGAGGCGGCTGCGCAAATCCGCTTCGTCGCTTCCGGACGGCCGGGAGTCCGTCGAAGATTTGCCCATCGGCTGCCGAACCTTGGCCCACTCGCGAAGGAAATCGACCAAACCACAAAGGACGGCAGCATTCAACAGGCATAAGCATCGGGCGACACAATCGAGGACCCCCACCTTGACCGACATGACCGCGGGCGCGGCGCGCCCGGCCGCACAGAGCACCGTCTTCCCGATCATCCTCGCGGTGAGCCTGTGCCACATGCTCAACGACGTGATGCAGTCGCTGCTGTCGGCCATCTACCCGATGCTGAAGGCGGAGCACGCGCTCGATTTCTGGCAGATCGGCCTCCTGACCTTCACCTTTCAGGTCACGGCCTCGCTGCTGCAACCGGCGATCGGCCTCTACACCGACAAGCGGCCGATGCCGCAGTCGCTGCCCGTCGGCATGGCATCGAGCATGGTCGGCCTGTTCCTGCTCGCCTATGCCCACAGCTATCCGCTGCTCCTCGTCGGCGCGGGGCTGATCGGCATCGGCTCGGCCATCTTCCATCCCGAGGCGTCGCGCGTGGCGCGGCTGGCGTCGGGCGGCCGCTACGGGCTGGCGCAGTCGCTGTTCCAGGTCGGCGGCAATTTCGGCACCGCCATCGGCCCGCTGCTCGCGGCGTTCATCGTCGTGCCGCGCGGCCAGGCGAGCGTGGCGTGGTTCGCCGTCCTCGCGATGGCCGGCATGCTGATCCTCAACCGCGTCGGCGCCTGGTATGCGCGCTACCGCGCCGCCAATGCCGGGCGCGGCATGGAAGCCCTGACCGCGCCGCTGCCGCGCCGGCGCATCGTCGTCGCGCTGGTCGTGCTGACGCTGCTCGTCTTCTCGAAGAACATCTACACCGCCAGCATTTCGAGCTACTACACCTTCTTCCTGATCGAGAAGTTCGGCGTCTCGGTGCAGCAGTCGCAGATGATGCTGTTCCTGTTCCTCGGCGCGATGGCGCTCGGCACCGTGCTCGGCGGCCCGATCGGCGACCGCTTCGGCTCGCGCACCGTGATCTGGTTCTCGATCCTCGGCGTGCTGCCCTTCACGCTCGCTTTGCCCTATGCCGACCTGTTCTGGAGCGGCGTGCTGTCCTTCGTCATCGGCGTGGTCATGGCCTCCGCCTTCCCGGCCATCGTGGTGTTCGCGCAGGAGCTGGTGCCCGGCCGCGTCGGCATGATCGCCGGCATCTTCTTCGGCTTCGCCTTCGGCATGGGCGGCATCGCCGCGGCCGTCCTCGGCGTGCTCGCCGACATCAACGGCATCGAATGGGTCTACGGCGTCTGCTCGTTCCTGCCGGCGATCGGCCTGCTCACCGTCCTGCTGCCGAGCCGCGCCGAGCTGCGGCAGGCCCGGTAGGGGCACGCGGTTGCGCGAGGCGGCCGCTTCGGCTATAGAGCCGCCACCCGCGTAGACACCCTTGGAGGCAACGCGGCGGGGAGCGGCTTCAGAGCCGCTTTCGACGTTTGCAGACCCGGTCTGCGAACGCTCCAGCAACGCAACGAAAGGAAATGCCATGAGCCAGTCTTACGAGCTCAAGGCCGAGGCGCGCGACAGGGTCGGTAAGGGGTCCGCCCGCGAACTGCGCCGCAACGGCAAAGTGCCCGCCGTCATCTACGGCGACAAGCAGGCCCCGCTCGCCATCGCGCTGAGCTACAAGGACGTCTACTACAAGATTCACGGCGGCGGCTTCCTCACCACCGTCGCCACGATCGACGTCGACGGCAAGAAGATCCAGGTCCTGCCGAAGGAATACCAGCTCGACCCGGTCCGCGACTTCCCGGTCCATGTCGACTTCCTGCGCGTCGGCGCCAACACGCTGGTGACGGTGCAGATCCCGGTCCACTTCATCAACGAGGAGAAGTCGCCCGGCCTCAAGCGCGGCGGCGTGCTCAACATCGTGCGCCACGAGATCGAGGCCAGCGTTCCGGCCAATGCGATTCCGGACTTCATCGAGGTCGATCTCGCCGGCACCGATCTCGGCGATTCCATCCACATCTCGGCCGTCACCCTGCCGAAGAACGTGAAGCCGACCATCACCGACCGCGACTTCACCATCGCCACCATCGCCGCCCCGGCTGGCCTCAAGAGCGAGGAAAGCGAAGCGGCCGAGGAAGGCGACGAGGAATAGTCTCGCCCGCCGGGAGCCGTCCGTCATGCTGCTGATCGCAGGCCTCGGCAATCCCGGCCCGAAATACGAGAACAACCGGCACAATGTCGGCTTCATGGCGGCGGACGCGATAGCCCGCCGCCATTCCTTCTCGCCCTGGTCGAAGAAGTTCCAGGGCCTGATCGCCGAAGGCCGCATCGGCGGCGAGAAGGTACTGCTCCTCAAGCCGCAGACCTTCATGAACCTGTCCGGCCAGTCGGTCGGCGAGGCCATGCGCTTCCACAAGCTCTCCCCCTCCGAGCTGATCGTGCTCTACGACGAGCTCGACCTCGCCCCGGCCAAGGTGCGCGTCAAGACCGGCGGCGGCGCCGGCGGCCACAACGGCATCCGCTCCATCGACGCCCATTGCGGCAAGGAGTACCGCCGCGTGCGCATCGGCATCGGCCATCCCGGCATCAAGGAGATGGTCACGCATCACGTGCTCGGCGACTTCGCCAAGGCCGATCGCGACTGGGTGGAGCCGCTCGTCGACGCCATCGCCGACCATGTCGGCTACCTCGTCGCCGGCGATGACAACGGCTTCATGAACAAGGTCAGCCTCGCCGTGCGCGGCCCGGAAGCCTCCCCCGCGGAGCCGAAGCCGCAAAAGCCCGCGCCGAAGGGCCAGAGCCACATCCGCCAGGCGCGCCCCGACAAGGGTCCCGCCGTCACGCTCCCCGAAAGCGGCCCCATGGCCGACATGCTGAGAAAGCTCTTTGGCAACAAGGAGTAAGCCCGCCGCGGCGCACGGACGCCACACGGTGCGCAACGAAGCTTGATCGCCCGCAAGGGAACCAATCGGCCGCCCTGGCGTCGATCCTTCGCCATGGACAAGGATTGCGAGCCTGAATCGATCCAGGAAGTGCTGGACTGCGTCGAGGATGCCGGCAACGGCGAGAAGCGCGTTTCGGTGGCCGATGTCGTCGATCACATCGGCGAGGGAGCGTTCGCGCCGCTGATGCTCGTTCCCGCCCTTGTCATCATCTCGCCGATCACGGCGGTGTTCGGCGTGGCGACGGCTTGCGGCCTCGCCATCGCGTTGATCGCCTTTCAGATGGTGATCGGCCGCGAAAGGCTGTGGTTGCCGGGGTTCGTGCTGCGTCAGACGATCTCCAGCAGGAAGCTCGACCGTGTGGTCGGCTGGTTCGCAAGGCCGGCCCGTTTCGTGGACGGCCTGACCGGCAGGCGGCTTACGGTCCTCGTCGATCCGCCGCTCAGCCGCGTCTGGGCGCTGCTGTGCATGCTGCTCGCGCTCGTCATTCCGGTTTTCGAGCTGGTTCCCATGTCGGCGACGATCATCGCCTCGGCAATAGCGCTTTTCGGGCTTGCGATGCTGGCGCGCGACGGTTTGCTCGCGATCCTCGGCCTCGCCGTGCTCGGCGGCGCCTTCTGGCTGTTGTGGAGCATCGCGACTTGAGGCGCGGGGGTTGACGATCGAGGCCCCTTTCGCCCATAGCCCATGCAACCTTTTTTCTCCCGACAGGACCATCCGCCATGGGTTTCAAATGCGGCATCGTTGGGCTTCCCAACGTCGGCAAATCCACGCTGTTCAACGCGCTGACCAGAACGGCCGCGGCGCAGGCGGCGAACTATCCCTTCTGCACCATCGAGCCGAACACCGGCGAGGTCGCCGTGCCCGACAGCCGCATGAACCGCATCGCCGCCATCGCCGGCTCGAAGGAGATCATCCCCACCCGCATCTCCTTCGTCGACATCGCAGGCCTCGTGCGCGGCGCCTCGAAGGGCGAGGGTCTCGGCAACCAGTTCCTCGCCAACATCCGCGAGGTGGACGCCATCGTCCACGTCCTGCGCTGCTTCGAGAATGACGACATCACCCATGTCGAGGGCCGCATCGACCCGGTGGCCGACGCCGAGACCGTCGAGACCGAGCTGATGCTGTCGGACCTCGAAAGCCTCGAGCGCCGCATCGTCCAGATCCGCAAGCGCGCGACGGGCAAGGACAAGGAGGCGATGACGGTGCTGCCGGTGATGGAGCGGGCGCTGGCGCTGCTTCAGGAAGGCAAGCCCGTGCGGCTGATGCTCGAGGGCATCGCGGCCGAGGACCTGAGAATCCTGAAGGGCCTCAATCTCCTCACCTCGAAGCCGGTGCTCTACGTCTGCAACGTCGCCGAGGAGGACGCTGCCACGGGCAACGCCCACACCAGGGCCGTCGAGGCCATGGCCGCCGCGCAGGGCGCGGGCACCGTCGTCATCTCGGCGGCCATCGAGGCCGAGGTGGCGCAGCTTCCCGACGAGGAGGCGAAGGAATATCTCGACGCCATGGGCCTGACCGAGCCCGGCCTCGACCGCCTCATCCGCGCCGGCTACGACCTCCTGAACCTCATCACCTACTTCACCGCCGGCCCCAAGGAGACACGCGCCTGGACCGTCGAGAAGGGCACCAAGGCGCCGCAGGCCGCCGGCGTCATCCACACCGATTTCGAGCGCGGCTTCATCCGTGCCCAGACCATCGCCTTCGACGACTATGTGACGCTGGGCGGCGAGACGGCGGCCAAGGAGGCCGGCAAGGCGCGCGACGAGGGCAAGGAGTATGTCGTGCAGGACGGCGACGTGCTTCTCTTCCGCTTCAACACCTGATGCCCTCGCCCGCCCCCGCTGGACCAGTCGTGCGGCGGGAGAGGGCATTGCGCCGGCGGGACGAACCCGGCACAATAGTTGTTCAAGTTTGAACAGGATTGCCGCATGACCGCAAAGAAATGGGCCTTCGAGGACTTCGTGCCGGGACTGACGGTGGACCTCGGCGAGAAGCATGTGACGGCGGAGGAGATCGTCGAGTTCGCCAGCGAGTTCGATGCCCAGCCCATGCATCTAGACGAGGAGGCCGGCAAGGCGAGCCTGCTCGGCGGCCTCGCCGCGTCGGGGTGGCACACCTGCTCGATGCTGATGCGGATGATGTGCGATTCCTTCCTGCTCGACTCCACCTCGCAGGGCGCGCCCGGCGTCGATGTCCTGCGCTGGAGGAAGCCGGTGCTGGCCGGCGATACGCTCAAGGGCAGCTGCACGGTGCTTGCCGCGCGCCGCTCCAACTCGCGCCCCGGCCTCGGCCTCGTCACCGTGCGCTACTATCTCGTCAACCAGCGCGGCGAGACGGTGCTGGAGATGGAGAATTCGGGCATGTTCCTTTCCCGCGAGGCCGCAGCATGACCACGCTCGACGAATTCTTCCGCGTCGGGGAGACGGTCACCCTCGGCTCGCACACCTTCGGCGCCGAGGAGATCAAGGCGTTCGCGCGCAAGTACGACCCGCAGCGCTTCCACGTCGACGAGAAGGAGGCGGAGAATTCGCTGTTCGGGCGGCTGTGCGCCTCGGGCTGGCACACCGCCTCGACATGGATGAAATACAACCTCAAGCACCGCGAGGACGCGGGCGAGACGCCGTGGGACGGCCCCGGCCCGCGGCCGGTCTTCGGCCCCTCGCCCGGCTTCGAGAAGCTCAGATGGCTGAAGCCGGTCTATGCCGGCGAGACCGTCACCTTCACCCGCCGCGCGCTCGGCCACCGCGCGCTCGCGACGCGGCCGGGATGGCGGCTCCTCAGCATGGCCTGCGAGGCCTACGACTCCACCGGCGACAAGGTGCTGGAGTTCCAGAGCAACGTGCTGGTGAAGACGGGTTAGAGCGGCGGCTCAGCTCTGCACGACGAGCTGCAGGCCGTGCTGCACGGGGCGGGAGCGGGAGCGCGGCAGCGCCTTCTCGCCGTAAAGCTGCCGGTCGGCGGCGGCGATCACCGCGTCGGGGCCGGGATGGGCTTCCGGCCGCCATTCCGCCACCCCGATCCCGGCGGACAGCCGCACGTCCTTGTCGCCGATCCTGAGCGGCCGGCTGCGGAACTGCTGCCTCACCCCTTCCGCCAGACGCATCGCGGCGTCGTGCACGGTCGCCGGAAGAACGATGCAGAACTCGTCGCCGCCGAGCCGCGCCACGACGTCGCTCCGCCGCACGCTGGCGGTGAGCATCTCCGCCACCGCGACGAGCGCCCTGTCGCCTGCCGCATGGCCGTAGGTGTCGTTGAGCGGCTTGAAGTCGTTGAGGTCGATGAGCATGACCGAATACGGCATGCCGCTCTCGACCGCGCGGCGGTGCTCCTCTTCCACAGCCCGCCGCAAGGCGCGCCTGTTGGCCAGCCCGGTCAGCTCGTCGGTTTCAGAAAGCCGGCCGAGCTCCCGCTGCAGCTTGTCGATGGTGAGGATCGCGAAGCCGAGATTCCACACCGAGCCGCTGAAGATCGTGCACAGCAGCGCATAGGACGCGAGCGTGTAGAAGGTCGGGAACGCCATCGCGTCGAGAAGGACGCCGACGTTGCCGCCCACGACCATCAGCTGGCCGAAGAGCGCAACGAGGAACGCAACGCCGGCGATGACCGCGCCCAGCGCCAGCGGGCGGGTGCGCAGCAGATACCATGCGCACATCGACATCACGACCGCCTGGCTGGCGGCATAGACGATGCTGCGCGCCCGGTCGTTGTCGTGGAAGAAGATCATGCACGCCGCGGCGACGAGCGTGATGGCGGCCGCCGTCCCCTGCCCGCCCCGCAGACCGTGGAACCGCCGCAGGCCGATCCAGAACTGGAGGAAGCCGAACACGATGATCGTGTTGCCGGCGATGGCAGGCACCACCGCGCCCGCATTGCCCTGAACGGCGAGCACCGCGCCGCCGGCGAGAGACAGGATGCACGCCGCGAGCCACGAACCGGCGGCCGGATGCGGCCGGTAGCGATAGGCGAACGCGCCCCACACCACCGAGACCGTCAGCGAATTGAGGAAAATGACGATGTAGAGCGTCAGGAAATCGAGATGGGGCATGGCGTTCCCTGCGTTGGGCCGGGAAGCTAGCCATTCGGGGATGAAGAACGGCTGAATCGGAAAACTAGAATTCTAGCGGTCGTCCGTTCGACGAGCGCGGCGCAGTATTCCCGGAAGGCCCGGCGTCCGCACGGGCCACCGGCGCTCCGAGCCTTCGCCCTGCTCGCGCGGCCCGGCCTATCCGCGGGCCACCAGCGCGGCGACGCGCCTGTCGGCTTCGCTGTCGCTTGCGCCGAGCCCCGACGCCACGCCGTCGCGGTCGGCCTGCGGCCGGTTCTGGCTCATCTTGCGCTTGCCCTCGATGCGGGCGATCGGCAGCCGCACGCCGACGATGCCGCGAAGCTGGGCCTCGATGAAGCGCTCGGGCGCGTCCGTCATCGCCCAGGGCTCGGCGCGCGGCCGTTCGTAGAGGTCGGCCAGCCGCGTCACCGCATCGCGCAGGCGCGCCTCGTCCTCGAAGAACTCGACCGGGCCATAGGCGTGCACCGCCGCATAGTTCCACGTCGGCACGACCTTGCCGTGCTCGCGCTTCGACGGATAGAAGGTCGGCGTGACATAGGCGTCCGGTCCGGCGAAGATCGCCAGCGCCTCGCCCGCCGGCTCCAGCCGCCATTGCGGATTGGCCCTGGCCATGTGGCCGTAAAGGGTGCCGAACGCGCCCTCCCCCGCGTCGAGGAACAGCGGCAGCGGCGTCGCGACGAGACCTTCGGCGGTCGCCGTCACCAGCGTCGCAAGCCGCGCCTCGCGCATGATGGCGCGAAGCTCGGCGGGGTCGTCCTCACGGAATGCCGGCGGCGTATACATGGCTGAAATGTAGCACCGCCGCCGCGCCATTCCAGGAGAAACGTCTGTGCCAGCGGCGGGAGAGGCCGCAGGCGCGCTCAGTGCCCCTCGAAGGCGACCAGCGTCCGCACCGGCACGTCCAGCGCCTCGAGCCTGGCGCGGCCGCCGAGATCCGGCAGGTCGATGACGAAGCAGGCCGACACCACTTCGCCGCCCATCTGGCGGATGAGCCGGACCGCGCCCTCCGCCGTGCCGCCGGTCGCGATCAGGTCGTCGACCAGGATCACCTTCTCGCCGGGCGAGACGCCGTCGCGGTGCATCTCCATCTCGTCCAGCCCGTATTCGAGCGAATAGGCCACCCGCACCGTCTCGTGCGGCAGCTTACCCTTCTTGCGGATCGGCACGAAGCCGGCCGAGAGCTGGTGTGCCACGGCGCCGCCGAGAATGAAGCCGCGCGCCTCGATGCCGGCGATCTTGTCGATCTTCGAGCCGGCCCAGGGATGCACGAGCTCGTCCACCGCGCGCCGGAACGCCCGCGCATTGCCGAGCAGCGTCGTGATGTCGCGAAACAGGATGCCCGGCTTCGGATAGTCGGGGATCGTGCGGATGGCGGCGCGGAGCGTCTCTTCGAGCGACGAAGTCATGGCGTGTCCCGATTGTCTGCGACAGTGATGGCCGAGAAGACGGCGAAAGAAAAGGGGCGGCAAGCGCCGCCCCGTTCGAAGCCCCAGGACCGGTGCGCGGTCAGTGGTCGATCTTCGACCACACCTTGCGCTTGGTGAGGTAGACCAGCGCGCCGAACAGCGCCAGGAACACCATGACGTTGAAGCCGGTACGCTTGCGCGCCTCGAGGTGCGGCTCGGCCGCCCACATCAGGAACGCCGTCACGTCGCGGGCGTACTGGTCCAGCGTCTCGGGCGAGCCGTCCTCGTAGGTGAACTGCTCGTCGAAGATCGGTTGCGCCATCGACAGCACGGCACCGGAGAGGAAGTGCGGGTTGTAGTAGGTGCCGGGCTGGACGTCGACGTTTTCGGGCACGTCCTCCTCGTAGCCGGTCAGCAGGTTGTAGATGTAGTCCGGCCCGCTCTCGGCATACTGGGTGAAGATGTCGAACACGAAGGTCGGGAAGCCGCGCTCGACCGCCCTCGCCTTGGCGATCAGCGAGAAGTCCGGCGGCACCGCACCGTTGTTGGACGCGGCCGCCGTCTCCGGATTCGGATAGGGCGACGGGAAGTAGTCGGACGGGAGGCCGGGGCGCGTGAACATGTCGCCATTGGCGTCCGGGCCGTCCTCGATCTCGTATTCGGCCGCCAGCGCCCGCACCTGCTCCTCGGTGTAGCCGAGCGCCTGGAGGTTGCGGAAGGCGACGAGCTCCAGCGAGTGGCAGGACGAGCAGGATTCGCGGTAGATCATGAGGCCGCGCTGCAGCTGGCCCTTGTCGTAGGTGCCGAACGGTCCGGAGAACGACCATTCCTGCGGCACCGGCTTCTTCAGCGGATAGTGCGGCGTCTCGCCCTCCTCGGCGGCCTGCGCGCCGGAGACGACGCACATTCCGATGCCGAGAGCGGCCAGTCCCTTGAGAAATGTCTGCATGGTCAAGTCCTTGTCTCTTCCAGGGACGGCTCAGTTCGTCGTCTGCGGCGCGGCTGCCGCGGTCTTGTTCTTCTCCAGCACGGCCTCGGTGATCGAGTTCGGCAGCTTGCGCGGCGTCTCGATCAGGCCGAGGAGCGGCATGATGATGAGGAAGAACGCGAAGTAGTAGAGCGTGCCGATCTGGGCCATCACCACATAGGTACCCTCCGCCGGGCGCGAGCCGAGCCAGCCGAGGAAGACGCTGTCGATGACGAAGAGCCAGAAGAACAGCTTGTACCAGGGACGGTAGACCGCCGAACGGACCTTCGAGGTGTCGAGCCACGGCACGAAGAACAGCACCGCGATCGCGCCGAACATGGCCAACACGCCGCCGAGCTTGGAGTCGATCGGGCCGATGTTGAAGGTGATGGCGCGCAGGATCGCGTAGAAGGGCAGGAAGTACCACTCGGGCACGATGTGCGCCGGCGTCTTCAGCGGGTCGGCCGGGATGTAGTTGTCCGGGTGGCCGAGATAGTTCGGCATGTAGAAGACGAAGTAGGCGAACACGACGAGGAACACCACCATCGCGAAGCCGTCCTTGATCGTCGCGTAGGGCGTGAACGGGACAGTGTCGGTCTTGTGCTTGATCTCGATGCCGGTCGGGTTGGTCTGGCCCGTGATGTGGAAGGCCCACACGTGCAGGATGACCACGCCCGCGATCATGAAAGGCAGCAGGTAGTGCAGCGAGAAGAAGCGGTTCAGCGTCGGGTTGTCGACCGCGAAGCCGCCGAGCAGAAGCTGCTGGATCCACTCGCCGACCAGCGGGATGGCGGTGAAGAAGCCGGTGATGACGGTCGCGCCCCAGAAGCTCATCTGGCCCCACGGCAGCACGTAGCCCATGAAGGCGGTGGCCATCATCAGCAGATAGAGGATGACGCCGAGGATCCAGACCACCTCGCGCGGCGCCTTGTAGGAACCGTAGTAGAG
>JACZJD010000683.1 GCA_014860725.1 Aquamicrobium sp. | reverse complement strand
CACCAACGCCACTCCCTCGTCCCCCGCGTGCGGCAGGGGTGTTCGCATAGGGCGGAACGCCGCCACCGCGTCATCCCGGCCTGCCACCTGCCGGGCTCAGTCTCCCCCTCCGCATACCCAATTCAGGGTATCCACAGCCCTCCGGCGGCTGGCCTATGCATGGGCCGGTTCACTATCCGGGGACGGGGGATCATGGCTGGTTTCGGATGCGGGGATCGTCCCGCGGCCCTGCGATGCGGCGGGCGGGCGCGGCCCGCTCCTGCGCTCTCCAGCGGCGGCGGGGCGCGGTGATGGCGGTGCATCCGGCGCTGCCCTTCGCGCTCCTGGCGGTTGCGGCCGCGATGGGGCTGAGCGTCGTCCTGCGCCGGCCGTGGACGGCGCCGTTCGCGGCGCTCGTCTATCGCGAGGTCAGGGAGACGCCGCTGTTCCTGACCATCAACATGGCGATGTCGGCGCTGTGGGCCGCACTCGTCGCGTGGCTCGCCTTCGCGCTCTGGATCGAGCTGCCGCTCGCCGCGCAGGGGCTGCCGCTGGCGGCGGGCGGCATCGTCTCGGCTCTCCTGCCGCCCTTGTGGATCAGGATCGACCTGCAGCGCCGCGCCGCCGGCGACCGGCGCAACCGCTGGCCGCATCCGGACTGTTCGCGCCGCGATCCCGACGCCTACGACGTCGCGGTGATCGGCTCCGGCATCGGCGGGCTGACGGCGGCATCCCTGCTCGCCGACCGCGGCCTGAGCGTGATCGTGCTGGAGCAGCACGACCGGCCGGGCGGCTTCTGCCATCACTGGCTGCGCCGCGCCCGCGACCCCGCCACCGGCGAGCGGCTGCTGTTCCGCTTCGATTCCGGCGTCCACGACTTCTCCGGCTGGTGGCCGGACGGCACGCTCGACGTGCTGCTCAGGCGCCTCGGCCTGTCGGAGGCGGTGTCGTGGCGGCGCATGGACCACCGCTTCGTCCATGACGGCCGCGTCGTCGACGTGCCGCGCGACTGGCGCGCGCTCGTTTCCCGGCTCGGCGCGGAGTTCCCGCACGAGGCGGCGGGGATCGCGGCGCTGTTCGACGAAATTCACAAGATCTATATCGCCATGTATTCGACGGCGCGCTTCCATGGCGGCTTCCCCGGCGCGCCGCTGACGGCGGCCGACGCCATGGCGTTCGCCAAGGAGCATCCGCTCGCCGCCGCCTGGGTGGCGCGGCCGTGGCGGCAGTTCGTCACCCGCCATGTCAGGGACAAGGCGCTGCTCGAGCTGATCGAGGGCATCGCCGCCTACCGCACCCACGACGCGGCGCTGATCAGCGTCGGCGCCATGGTGCCGCTCTACGCCTACTACTTCATCGGCGGGGCCTATCCGGCGGGCGGCTCGGGGCACTTCGCCGCGGTGCTGGCCGGGGCGGTCGAGGCGCGCGGCGGCGAGGTGCGCCTGCGCACCACCGTGCGCAAGGTGCTGCACGAGGACGGCGTCGTGCGCGGGCTCGCCGTCGCCGACCACAAGGGCAACGAAACGACGATCCGCGCCACGGCCATCGTCTGCAACGCCGATCCCGGCGCGCTGGTGCGCGACCTTCTCGACGATGGCCCGCTGCGCGCGGCGATGGCGCGGCAGTTCGGGGCGATGGTGCCGTCCTGCTCGGCGATCGGCCTGCATATCGGGCTGCGCGGGGCGGTCGACCTGCCGCCGACCGTCCACGTCAAGGACGGCGACGTGCACACCGAGATCATCTTCACCGCCGGGGTCGATCCGTCCTGCGCGCCGGAAGGCTACGCCACGGTCGACCTATTCCAGCTCACCAGGCCGCACGAATCGGCGACGTGGTTTCCCGAGGAGGCCGCGGCCGACCTCAAGGCGTTCCGCCGCTCGCGGCCCTATCTCGACCGCAAGCGGCAGGAGACCGAAAGCATGCTCGCGACGGTGCGGCGGCTCATACCCGATCTCGACGCGCGCATCGTCTATCTGACCGAGGCGAGTCCCGTCACCTTCCACCGCTACGGCTGGACGCGCCACGGCGCCATCTACGGGCTGGAGAACCCGGCCGGCGGCCTGCCGGTGAGGACGCCGCTGCGCAACATGGTGTTCGC
>JACZJD010000682.1 GCA_014860725.1 Aquamicrobium sp. | reverse complement strand
GCCTTCGCGGTCTCGTTCAATCCAAACGGCACCGGCTCGGGGTCGGGCCGCTCCATCGCCTGCCGCTCGGCATTCAGCCGCTCCAGCGTCTCGGCGATCTTTTGCGCCTCCACCGGATCGTCGGTGGAAAGCAGCCTGCTGCCGAGCGCGGCATCGCCGATGCGCCCGCCGGCATTGATGCGCGGCCCGAGGATGAAGCCGAGATGGAAGGTCGACAGCGGCTCGCCGATGCGCGCGACGCGGGCGAGCGCCGCGAGCCCGGCATTGCCCATCCGGCGCATCGCCTGGAGCCCCTTGGCGACGAAGGCGCGGTTGACGCCGACGAGCGGCACCACGTCGCAGACCGTGGCCAGCGCCACGAGGTCGAGCCAGCCGAGAAGGTCGGGCGGCGAGCCGGCGGCACCCCGCTCGCGCAGGATGCTCGCCGTGCGCACCAGCGCGAGGAACACCACGCCCGCGGCACAAAGGTGCCCCTGCCCGGAAAGATCGTCGTCGCGGCTGGGATTGACCACGGCGACCGCCTCCGGCAGCGCGCCGCCGATCTGGTGATGGTCGAGCACCACCACCTGCGCGCCGGCCGCGTTCGCGGCCTCGATGGCGGCGGGCGAGTTGGTGCCGCAATCGACGGTGACGATCAGCCGTGCCCCGCGCCCGACCAGCTCGCGCATCGCCTCCGGGTTGGGACCGTAGCCCTCGAACACCCGGTCGGGAATGTAGATTTCCGCCTCGACGCCATAGTGGCCGAGAAAGCGCTTCATCAGCGCCGACGAGGCCGCGCCGTCGACGTCGTAGTCGCCGAAGATCGCCACCTTCTCCCGCCGGATCACCGCCTCGGCGATGCGGCCGGCGGCGCGGTCCATGTCGGTCAGCGAGCGCGGATCGGGCAGGAGATCGCGGATGGTCGGATCGAGGAAGCGCGGCGCCTCGTCCTGCCCGACGCCGCGGCCGGCCAGCACGCGCGCGACGATGTCGGGAATGCCGTGGTTCTGCGCGATGGCGAGCGCGACGTTCTCGCCGCGCGCGTCGAGCCGGTGCGCCCAGGCAAGCCCGGCCGCGGACCGCTTCACGTCGAGAAAGAATCGCCTGTCGTTCATCACCGCCTCACGCTCAAACCGGCAAGCCGGGCAAAAGCAAGGCCGCAATGCGCTCCGACGGCGTTTTCAGGCCCCGGCCTCAGAACTTGTCGAGGTCCTGATGCCGGGCCTTGATCTCGCGCACGGTGCGCGAGGACGAGCGCATGACGATGGTGTGGGTCTGGATCATGTCGCGCCCGAACTTGACGCCCGACAGCATGTTGCCGTCCGTCACGCCGGTCGCCGCGAACAGGACGTCGCCCCGCGCCATCTCCTCCATCGTGTAGACCTTGTTCGGGTCGGAGATGCCCATCTTGGCGGCGCGGGCGATCTTCTCCTCGCTGTTGAGCTGGAGGCGGCCCTGCATCTGGCCGCCGATGCAGCGAAGGGCTGCGGCCGCGAGCACGCCCTCCGGCGCGCCGCCGGTGCCCATGTAGATGTCGATGCCGGTCTCGGCCGGGTCGGTGGTGTGGATGACGCCCGCCACGTCGCCGTCGCCGATCAGGCGGATCGCAGCGCCCGTCGAGCGCACGGCCTCGATGAGGCGCGCATGGCGCGGCCGGTCGAGGATGCAGGCGGTGATCTCGGAGACCGGCACGCCCTTGGCCTTGGCGAGGTTCTGGATGTTCTCCTGCGCCGGCGCGTCGATGTCGACGATACCGGCCGGATAGCCGGGGCCGACCGCGATCTTGTCCATGTAGACGTCGGGTGCGTAGAGCAGGCTGCCCTTCTCGGCGATGGCGATGACGGCGAGCGAGTTCGGCAGGTTCTTGGCGCAGATCGTCGTGCCCTCGAGCGGGTCGAGCGCGATATCCACTTCCGGCCCCTCGCCCGTGCCGACCTCCTCGCCGATATAGAGCATCGGCGCCTCGTCGCGCTCGCCCTCGCCGATGACGACCGTGCCCTTGATCGGCAGGCGGTTCAGCTCCGCGCGCATGGCGTCGACGGCCGCCTGGTCCGCCGCCTTCTCGTCGCCGCGCCCGCGCAGCCTCGCGGCAGCGACCGCCGCGCGCTCGGTGACGCGCACGAGTTCGAGGGTCAGGATACGGTCGAGACCGGACGGAGCGGTTTTGGACATAATGTCGAACCTTGCATGAGATCAGAGGGTTGCCCGCACGGGCGCGCCCCTTTTGTCAAAGAGGCCGCACCCCTGCAAGGGCGATTCCGCGCCCGTCCCAAGATCAATCGATTGAATGACGGGAATGCGACGTCAGGCCGCCCGCTCGATGCGGATGACCTGCGGCTTGGTGGTCAGGTGGCCGTCCTCGGTGATGCCGGCCACGGCCTTGCGCACCGCCGCCTCGGTCGTCTCGTGGCTGACGAGGATGACCGTCTTCTGCGTGTCCGGGTTGGCGCCGTTGGCGTGCTGGACGATCGATTCCAGCGAGATGCCGTTCTCGGCCATGCGCCGCGCCACCGCGGCGAACACGCCGACGCGGTCGTGGACGGTCAGCCGGATGAAGTAGCCGCCGGCATGGCTGCGCATCGGCGCGCGCACATAGCGCGAAAGCTCGGTCGCCGGACGGCCGAAGACCGGCCCGTGCTGGAAGCCCGGCCGGCTCTTGGCGATGTCGGCGATGTCGCCGACCACGGCCGAGGCCGTCGCATTGCCGCCCGCGCCGGGGCCGGACAGAAGCAGCTCGCCAACGATGTCGGTCTCGATGGCCACCGCGTTGGTGACGCCGTTGACCTGCGCGATCACCGAGGCGGTCGGCACCATGGTCGGATGCACGCGCTGCTCGATGCCTTCCTCGGTGCGCTGGGCGACGCCGAGCAGCTTGATGCGGTAGCCGAGCTCGCTCGCGGCGCGGATGTCGGCCTGCGTGATGTTGGAGATGCCTTCGAGATAGATGTCGTCCGGCGCGATGCGGCTGCCGAAGGCGAGGCTCGTCAGGATGGCGAGCTTGTGCGCCGTGTCGTGGCCCTCGATGTCGAAGGTGGGGTCGGCCTCGGCATAGCCGAGACGCTGCGCGTCCTTCAGGCATTCCTCGAACGACAGCCCCTCGGCCTCCATCCGCGTCAGGATGTAGTTGCAGGTGCCGTTCAAGATGCCGAAGACGCGGGAAACCGTGTTGCCGGCCAGCGCCTCGCGCATGGTCTTGATGACCGGGATGCCGCCCGCCACCGCCGCCTCGTAGTTCAGGAGCACGCCGTTCTTCTCGGCGATGGCCGCCATCTCGAGGCCGTGCCGCGCCAGAAGCGCCTTGTTGGCCGTCACCACGTGCCGGCCGGCCTGCAGCGCGGCCTCGACGCAGGCGCGCGCGGCCCCCTCCTCGCCGCCGATCAGCTCGACGAAGACGTCGATGCCGTTGCTTTTCGCCAGTTCCACCGGGTCGTCGAACCAGGCGGCGCCCGACAGGTCCGCGCCGCGGTCGCGCGCCCTGTCGCGCGCCGAAACCGCCGCCACGACGATCGGCCGGCCGCACTGGCGCGTCAGCTCCGCCGCCTTGTCGGCCAGCACCCGCACCACCGACGCCCCGACCGTGCCGAGGCCGGCAATTCCCACACGCAAAGCTTCGCTCATGCCCCCGGCATTCCTTCTTTCAGTCTGGCCTTGTGGAAGTCGGCCGGTCGTCTTCAGCGCCGCGCGGCGAGCGGAACCACGTTGTCCGTCCCCTCGCCGGTCGTGCCCAGGAAGCGCTTGATGTTGCGCGCCGCCTGACGGATGCGGTGCTCGTTCTCGACCAGCGCCAGGCGGACATGTTCGTCGCCGTGCTCGCCGAAGCCGATGCCGGGCGCCACCGCCACGTCCGCCTTCTCGACCAGGAGCTTGGAGAACTCCAGCGAGCCGAGATGGCGGAACGCCGGTGGGATCGGCGCCCAGGCGAACATGGTCGCCGCCGGGGCCGGAATCTCCCAGCCGGCGCGCGCGAAGGAATCGACCATCACGTCGCGGCGGCGATGGTAGATTTCGCGCACCTCGGCGACGTCGGAGCCGTCGCCGTTGAGCGCGGCCGTCGCCGCCACCTGGATCGGCGTGAACGCGCCGTAGTCGAGATAGGACTTCACCCGCGTCAGCGCCGAGATCAGCCGCTCGTTGCCGACCGCGAAGCCCATGCGCCAGCCGGGCATGGAGAAGGTCTTCGACATCGAGGTGAACTCGACCGTGACGTCGATCGCGCCCGGCACCTCGAGCACCGAGGGCGGCGGCGTGCCGTCGAAATAAATCTCGGCATAGGCGAGATCGGACAGGATGATGATCTCGTGCTTCTTCGCGAAGGCGACGACGTCCTTGTAGAAGTCGAGCGAGGCGACCTGCGCCGTCGGGTTGGACGGATAGTTGAGGATCAGCGCCAGCGGCTTGGGCGTCGAATGGCGCACGCCGCGCTCCAGCGCCGGGATGAAGTTGTCGTCCGGCTCCACCTGCATCGAGCGGATGACGCCGCCCGACATGATGAAGCCGAAGGCGTGGATCGGATAGGTCGGGTTCGGGCACATGACCACGTCGCCCGGCGCCGTGATGGCCTGCGCCATGTTGGCGAAGCCCTCCTTGGAGCCGAGCGTGGCGACGACCTGCCGCTCGGGATCGAGCTTCACGCCGAAGCGGCGGGCGTAGTAGCTGGCCTGGGCGCGGCGCAGGCCCGGAATGCCGCGCGACGCGGAATAGCGATGCGTGCGCGGGTCGCGCACCACCTCGACCAGCTTGTCGACGATGGCCTTCGGGGTCGGCAGGTCGGGATTGCCCATGCCAAGGTCGACGATGTCGGCGCCGCCGGCCCGGGCAGCGGCCTTCAGCCTGTTGACCTGCTCGAACACGTAGGGCGGAAGCCGGCGGACCTTGTGAAACTCTTCCATGGGAGAATCCGATCGCGGAAACGGGGTTTTCGGGAGGCCGGCTATACACCCGAATCAGCACCGGGTCGATAGCGCAGCCGCATTGCGGGCGGCACGGGAAGCCGGGATTTCACTCGCTTTCGATCTGCTTCAGCGCCTCCTCGCCATGGCTCTGGGCGAGCCGGCGCAGGTCCTCCGCGCTCGTCCCGACGGCCTGTCCGCCCCCCTCCCCGGCCAGCTGCTGCCGGCGGGCACGCAGCGCGGCGGTCTCGCTCGCCTTCTGCTCCGCGGTGATCTGCGG
>JACZJD010000681.1 GCA_014860725.1 Aquamicrobium sp. | reverse complement strand
CGCCGGCCGCCACGCCGCGTCCGCGTCGCGCCCGGCACCGGCGCGGGCGATGCCGGCTCCTTCGAGCGCGGCGAGCGTATCGGAGAGCCCGCCTTCGCCCCAGTCGAGCACATGGTTGTTGGCGAGGACGCAGCAGTCGATCCCGGCCGCGGTCAGGCAGGCGATGTTGGCCGGGTTCATGCGGTAGTTGATGCCCTTCGGCTCGGGCCGGCCGCGGGCGGTGAGGCTGGTTTCCAGGTTGACGATGCGCAGGTCGCAGCCGCGCCCCCGGAACTCGGCAAGCGCGTCGCCCCAGACATATTCGGGCGCGACGGCACGCGGGATCGTGCCCGACACCCGCTCGGCGAGCGCGACGTAGTCTTCGGCGGATTTGAGGAAATCCTCGTGGATCGCCGGGTCGTTCGGCTGCGGCAGGATCTGGTCGATCCCGCGCCCGGTCATGACGTCGCCTGAGAGGAAGAGCCGCATGGCGGCAAGGAAAGACACCGGCGCCCGCCGCCGCAATGAGCTTCGTCAAGAATGGGCGCTGTGCGAGATCCCCTCCTGCAAAGCAGAGGGCGCCATGCGAAGCATGTTGGAGGGGGCGCCATATCAGGAAAATCAACGTTCCGCGAACCGCCCGGGCGGATGACTCAAATCAAGGCGCCCGCCTGCCGCCATTTCCTAGAAAAGGTTCGGACCCGCGAGACGGGCGCCGCCGAACAGGGAGCGACATGCGACAGGTTTGGACGTTGACGTTGGCACTGGCGGTCCTCGCCGCCCTTCTCATGGCGCCGGCCGCGGCCTTTGCCGCGCGGCTCAACGTGGTCATCGACCTGTCCGCGCAAACCATGCGCGTCGAGACCGACGGCCGTGCCATCTACCACTGGCCGGTGTCGACGGCGCGCAAGGGCTACCGTACGCCGACCGGGACGTTCCGCCCGCAGCGGCTCGAGCGCATGTGGTATTCGACCATCTACCACCGCTCGCCGATGCCGTGGTCGATCTTCTTCCACCGCGGCTATGCCATCCACGGCACGACCGAGGTGAAGAACCTCGGACGCCCGGCCTCGCACGGCTGCGTCAGGCTTCATCCCGACAATGCGCGCACCCTTTTCGAACTGGTGCTGGCCTACGGCAAGGGCAAAACCTCGATCGTCATCGTCCGCTGAAGCTCACTCGTCGGGCAGGGTGACGAAGAGCCCGTGCCAGGCGGCGGAATCGACGGCCGAGTTCCAACTGGCGGTCATGAAGAGCACGGCCACCGCGTCGTCCACGCCACCGGGCGGTAGGATGACGTCTGCGATCCACATGCCAGCGGCGCAGTCCTCCGCCGGCATCGTCCACGTGTAGGTCGTGGCGGCGCGGGCGACGTCCTTCAGTTCCGGCCATGTGCGCGAGCCGATGACGTCGAACTCGATCGTCTTCTCGCGTGCCGGCGGCGCCGCGTTGACGCAGTCGTTCGGTTCGGGCGAGGGGCGCGCCTCGAGCGTGTAGACCAGCTGCTGGTCGGGGATGGCGCTGGGCAGCGTCGGATGGACGACGAAGACCAGCGGCGTCGTCTTCTTGTCGAGCGGCGAGCGCTGGGTGAGCGGCACGCCGGCGAGCCGCCGGCCGGCCACGCCGATGCCCAGCGCGTCGAGCTTTGCCTTCGCCCCGGCGCTGCTCGGCGG
>JACZJD010000680.1 GCA_014860725.1 Aquamicrobium sp. | reverse complement strand
CGATGGCCCCGGCGTCGAGCACGGTGACGCGCGCGCCCGCGCCGGCGAGCTCGACCGCCGTGCACAGGCCGAGCGTGCCGGCGCCGATGACGGCGACGTGTGGAGATGCGGTCATGAACGGCCCGCGATGGCGGTGAGCGTGCCGTCGACCGCGGTGAGGATCGCGGCCGCGTCGTCCTCGGTCATCGGCGTCCACAGCGCGAACAGGCCGTAGCTCGCCGACAGTACGCCGCGGTCGAGGAGGCCCTTGTGGAAGGCGTCGAGCTTCTTCCGCTCGGCCGGCCCTGGATAGACCGAGCGGTAGTCGGTGACGGGCAGCGCGGTGAAATGGACCTTGAACAGCGAGCCGAGCCCGACGCACTGGCCGGCGAGGCCGTGGCGGGCGAGCGCGGCGGCGATGCCCTCGCGCAGCAGGTCGCCCAGCCGGTCGAGACGGGCGAAGCTTTCGGGGGTCAGCGCCCGCATCGCGGCGAGCCCCGCGCGCATCGTCACCGGGTTGGCGGTGAAGGTGCCGCCGTGCGGCAGCGCCGGCTTTCCTCCCGTCGGGTCGAACACGGCCATGACCTCGGCGCGGCCGCCGACCGCGCCGACCGGAAAGCCGCCGCCGATGATCTTGCCGAGCGCGGTGAGGTCGGGGGAAATGCCCCACAGGCCCTGCGCGCCGGAATGGCCGAGGCGGAAGGCGATCACCTCGTCGAAGATCACCAGCGCCCCGGCGGCGTGGGCGATCCCGACCATGGCGTCGAGATAGTCCCTGCGCGCCGGGATCAGGCCGGCACGGTTGGGCATCGGGTCGATCAGCACCCCGGCGATGGCCGCGCCATGCGCGGCGAAGACGGCGCGCAGCGCCTCGACGTCGTTGAAGGGCACGGCGATCACGTCGTCGAGCACGCCGCGCGGCGTGCCCCTGGCATACGGCGTGGAGGCGGGCAGGTCGCCCCAGTTGCCGGGCGCGCTGTCGAGGCTGACCTCGGCGAAGTCGTAGGAGCCGTGATAGGCGCCCTCGATCTTGACGATCTTCGGCCGCTCGGTGAAGGCGCGCGCCGCCTTGATCGCCATCATCACGGCTTCCGTGCCGGAGTTGGCGAAGCGGATCTGTTCGACCGAGGGCAGGCGGGCGACCAGCAGCTCGGCCAGCTCGATCTCGCTTTCCGTCGGCGCGCCGAAGGCGGTGCCGTGCGGCATCTGGTCGATCACCGCCGCCGTGACGTCCGGGTGGCCGTAGCCGTGGATCATGGCGGTGAAGTTGTTGATGCAGTCGTAATAGGCGTTGCCGTCCACGTCCCACACCCGGCAGCCCTCGCCGCGCGCGGCGTAGATCGGGAACGGGTCGATGAACACCGTGGTGCGGGTGTTGCCGCCGGGCATGACCCTGCGGGCGCGCTCGAACAGGCGGCGGGATTGCGGCATCGCGTCGGGGTAGTGCGGCATGGTCTCGCTACCGGAGAGGGGATGGGGAAGGACCGCGCGAGGCGCGGCCCTCCGGGTCATTTCGTCATGATGGTTTGGCTCTGCTCGCGCATGAACTGCGGCAGGAAGTAGGCGCCGAGCCCGCCCTTGCCGCTGGCGCCGGTGCCCTTCCAGCCGCAGAAGGGCTGGGCGCCCGGCCACGCGCCGGTGGTGGCGCCGCTGGCGCGGTTGGCGTAGAGGACGCCCGCCTGCGCGTGGTCGAGGAAGTATTGCAGCTCGGCCTCGTCGCGGGTGAAGATGCCGGCGGTGAGGCCGTAGGCGACGTCGTTGCCCTCCTCGATCGCGGCTTCGAGCCCGTCGACGCCGCGCACGACGAGGAACGGTATGAAC
>JACZJD010000679.1 GCA_014860725.1 Aquamicrobium sp. | reverse complement strand
CACCCTCCCTCAACGACCTTGCCCGGCGCACCGCCGCGCCGAAGAGGCGGCCGCTGCGCCGGGCAAGGTCGTTGAGGGAGGGTGTGGCGGCGGTGCGCAGCGACCAGCTCGCGGCGGAGCCCGCGCTCAGCAAGGCGGTCGCGGCCGAGTGCGGCATGATCACGCCCGAGATCCACCTCAAATGGAACTCGATCGAGAACCGCAAGGGCAGCATCTGGTATCAGCCGGTCGACGACCTCGTCGCCTTCGCCGCCCGCACCGGGCAGAAGATCTACGGCCACGCGCTCATATGGGAGCAGAGCACGCCCGACTGGGCGCTGCGCGAGCTGAAGGCCAGGCGCAACTGGCGTCTCGTCTCCGACCACATGGAGCGCGTGCTCGGCCGCTACGGCGCGGTCATCGACGTCTGGGACGTGGTCAACGAGCCGATCGACACCCAGGGCGGCAAGAACGGCCTGAGGCGCACCACCTTCCACCGCGTCTTCGGCCCGGACTATGTCGCTGAGGCGCTGCAGACGGCGCGCCACTATGCGCCGCATGCCAGGCTGATGCTGAACGACTACAGCTTCGAATACGAGAACCATGTCGAGGTCGACCGCCGCAAGGCGTTCCTCAAGCTCCTCGGCGACCTCAAGGGGCGCGGCGTCCCGCTCGACGGCGTCGGCCTGCAGGCGCATCTCGACCTCGGCAAGGGGCCGATGAAGCGGGCGACCATCGCGCCCTTCATGCAGGCCATCGCCGATATGGGGCTCGACATCTACATCACCGAGCTCGACGTCAAGGAGCGCGACTACCGCGCCACGCCGCAGACGCGCGACATGCGCGTCGCCGACGAGGTCGCGCGCTATCTCGACATCGCGCTGGAGCAGCCGGCGGTCAGGGGCGTCACCACCTGGGGCCTGTCGGACAGGCATTCGTGGCTCAAGGTCGAGCGCGGCGACCGGGTCGACCGCAAGCGCTACGGCAATCCCGCACCCAATCGCGGCCTGCCCTACGACGCCGCCATGCAGCCCAAGCGCATGCACCAGGCGCTGGCGGCAGCCTTCACCGGCGGCGGCCTCACCTGAGCCGACTGCGCCGGCTCAGACGATGAGCCGGCTGTTCTTCAGTTCGGCGAGGCTCTGCGCGGTGCGGTCGGTCGGTTTGCGGGCCTTGGCCACCCATTCGATCAGCTCGGCCATGCCGGTCTCGAAATCGCGGCTCGGGCGGAAGCCGAAATCGCGCTCGATCTTCGAGATTTCCGCGAAGCAGTGGCGGATGTCGCCGACCCGGTAGCGGTCGAGGATGTCGGGCGCGATGTTCTTCTTCAGAAGCCGCGCCAGCACGCGGGCGATCTCGTTGACGGTGATCGCCCGGCCGCTGCCGACATTGTAGGCGTCGTAGCAGTCGCGGTCGCTGTCGAGCACGGTGGCGAAGGCGTCGGCGACGTCGAGCACGTGGACGAAGTCGCGCTTCTGCTCGCCGTCCTCGAACACCAGCGGCGGCTGGTCGTTCAGCAGCCGGGAGATGAAGATGGCGGCCACCCCGGTATAGGGATTGCTCAGCGCCTGGCGCGAGCCGTAGGCGTTGAACAGGCGCAGCGCCACGGTCGGGATGCCGAGCGCGGCGCCGACCGACAGGAACATCTCCTCGTGGTCGCGCTTGTTCACGGCGTAGATCGAGGCCGGCTTCAGCGGCTTGTCCTCGCTGGTCGGCACCGGTTCGAGGCGGCGGCCGCCCTGCGTCAGCTCCCAGTCGTGCGCCTCGAGCTGGGCGCGGCTGCGCATCGGCGGCGCCACCGCCTGCCCGTCATCGGCCAGCCGGTATTCGCCCTCGCCATAGATCGACATCGAGGAGGCGACCGCGATGCGGCGCACCTGATGCCGGCAGCGCGACAGCACCTCGAGGATGACCGCCGCGGCGAGCGTGTTGTTGCGGGTGTAGTCGACGATGTTGGTCATGGACTGGCCGACGCCGACCGAGGCCGCGAGATGCGCCAGATGGGTGATGCCGCCGAGGCTCGCCTCGAACACGCCGTCGTCGAGGATGTTGCCGCGGATGCGGCGCGCCTTGCGGTTGAGATAGACCGGCCAGCCGTCGGCATCCATCTCGGCGTCGCCGTGGACGAGCGGCAGCAGGCAGTCGAGCACGGTGACCCTGAAGCCGCGCGCGAGCAGGCGGTCGACGAGGTGCGACCCGATGAAGCCGGCGCCGCCGGTGACGAGAACATGACCCTTAGACATCGGACAAACTCCTTGAGGGGGAGGGGACAAGGTCCGGCCCGCCGGCGACTGGCACGGCGGCCGGCA
>JACZJD010000678.1 GCA_014860725.1 Aquamicrobium sp. | reverse complement strand
GCATCCCGACGAGCACCGGTCGCTCTCTTCAAGGATTGCCGGGCCTCCGGCTGTGGAGCGTTGATGCCGTCCACGGATCGAAGACCTCGATTCCGAAGCCTTCGAAATCCTTCGTGTTGCGCGTTGCCAGGGTGAGGTCATGCGCAATCGCCGTGGCGGCGATCAGGCCGTCGATGGACGACAGACCGCAGCCGCGCCGTTTTGCAAGGCCCATCATGTCGCCCCAGGCCAGCGCGACCGGCTCGTCCACGACGAGAACCCGGTGCTCGAACCGCTGCGGCAGGTCCCGGGCGAGCCATTCGCCCAGCGCCTCGCGCCTCCGGCCCTCGTCCATAAGCGCGACGCCGCGTCGGATCTCCGCGAGCGACACGACGCTGATGAAGGCGCGGTCCTCGTCGAGCCCGTCCAGCCACTTCAGGACGCCCATGTCCGGGCTCGGCTTCGTCACCTCGGACAGGACGTTGGTGTCGAGCAGGAGCCTCACAGCGGCAGGTCGCGCGGCGCGTCTCGCAGTCGTTCGAGGTCGAGGGCGGCGCCGCGCAGCGGCGACTCCAGCAGGAACTCCGCCAGCGTGCCCTTGCGCGCGGCCTTCCGCTCCCATTCCTCGACCGAGACGACGACGACGCTCGGCCTGCCGTTGCGGGTGATCGTCTGCGGCGCGGACTGCGCGCGCTCGATAACCTCCGAGAGCTGGGCCTTGGCGCGGGCGACCGTCCAGTTGGCATCTTCTTTCGGCGCGGACAGCATCCCAGCCTCCATGACTATTCTGACCATCTTGACCATATAGGAATGCCGACGCAGCCGCAACAAGGCAGGGGAGGGGACTTTGCGCCGCCCTACAGCCCCGCCGCCTTGGTCAGATTGACGCGGAACCTGTCCCTGCGGCGCTGGTATCTGCGCGTCATCTCGGCCGAGGCGTGGCCGAGGTGCTTCTGGACGTGGCGCTCGTCGACCTCGGCCGAGGAGGCGAGGCCGGCGCGCAGCGAATGGCCGGCGAAGAGCTTTCCGCGTTCGCCTTCCGGCAGGTCGCCGCGGACGCCGGCGGCGAGCGCGGCGCGCTTGACGAGGCGGGCGACCTCCTGGTCGTTGAGGCGCCCGGCGCCGACCTTCCTGCCCTGTCCGGTGACGCGGCGGAACAGCGGGCCGTGGCCGATGCGGGCGAGCTCGAGCCACGTCCGCAGGGCGACGACCGGGCAGGTCATGTCGGAGGAGCCGCGGCCGATCTCGACCTCGCGCCAGCCGGTCTTGCCGCGCAGCGTCACCAGCATGCCCTTGTCGGGGAAGATCTCGATCCAGCCGCGGCCGTCCTCGGTCTGGTCGCGGCCGAGGTCGAGGCCGACGATCTCGGAGCGGCGCAGGCCGCCGGCGAAGCCGAGCAGCAGCATGGCGCGGTCGCGCAGGCCGCGCAGGCTTCCGCGGGGAAGCGTCTCCAGCATCGCGATCAGGTCCTCGGGCAGGATCGCCTCCTTCTGGCGCGGCGGCGCGGCGTGGCGGTTGCGGATGCCGGCCATGACCGTGGCGATGTGGCGGTCCCTGCGGTCGAGTCTTTCTCCCCCGCGCTGGGCATAGTTCCACGCCAGCGAGGAGAGCCGCCGCTCGATGGTCGAGACGGAGTTCGGCTTCCTGTCGCCGGCCGCCGCCCCCGAGGCGCAGGCGGTGATGTAGAGCCCGACCACCCGGGGATCGGGCGGCATGAGGGAAAAACCCTGCCGGCGGCACCAGCCGGAAAAATGCTTCCAGTCGGCGGCATAGGCGCGGCGCGTGTTGGCCGAACTCGCCGCCTCGACATAGGCGCGGGCGCGGCCGGCGAGGTCCTCGAGATGGCCGGGCAGGCGGGGCCCGGCCTGCGC
>JACZJD010000677.1 GCA_014860725.1 Aquamicrobium sp. | reverse complement strand
GCCCTCGTTGCGGCAGCCTTCGCCATCACTCGGCCGCCTCCGGCCGCGCGGGCTTCCTCGCTGCGGCCCGGCGCTGCCGGGCGGCGAGCGGCGACACTTCCTCCATCGGGAAGGCATCGACCGCGACGACGCGGGCGACGGCCTCCTTGACGCGGGCGAGCCGCTCGAACTCGTCCTCCGAGATGACGCCGCGCTCGCGCGCCTCCCCGCCGTCCTTGAGCTTCGCCTCGCGCATCTTCTTCTCCACCGGCGCGGCCTCGACCACCAGCCGGAACGCCTCCTCCAGATCCTTCATCGGATGGTCCTCGCGGCCCGCGCCGAGATAGAGGCCGGGCGTTAGCCGGTCGCGCTGGGCGGAGGGCGCAAGCAGCGTCTCGGCCACCCTGTCGGTCAGCCGGTCGGAGGGCGCGCGATGGGCGATGCCGAACGGGAAGGCGACGAGGCGCACCAGCAGAGCCGCCCAGCGGGCGGGCAGGTTGCGCAGCACGCCGTCGAAGGCGACGCAGATGCGCTCCTCGCCCTCCACCATGATGTAGTCGACGACCGGCCGGTCGGCCTTCTGCCGGCCCTCGTCCTCGTAGCGCTTGAGCACCGCCGCCAGCAGGTAGAGCTCCGACAGGATGTCGCCGAGCCGGGCCGAGATCATCTCCTTGCGCTTGAGCGCGCCGCCGAGCGTCAGCAGCGCGCAGTCGGTGAGAAGCGCGAAGGCCGAGGCATAGCGCGACAGCCGCTGCCAGTGGTGCGGCAGGTCGGCGTCGTCCGGCGCGGGCGCGACGGCGCAGCCCGACCAGCCGCGCACGAAGGCGCGCCCGGCATTCGCCAGCATGTGGCCGGCATGGCCCCACACGGCGCCGTCGAAGGCATCGAGGCCCCGTTCCTCGTCCGGGTCGGACAGCGCCTCCATCTCCCTGAGCATGAAGGGATGCGAGCGGATCGCGCCCTGGCCGAAGATCATCAGGTTGCGGGTGAGGATGTTGGCGCCCTCGACCGTGATGCCGATGGGCACCGAGCGGTACTGCCCGCCCATATGGTTCCTCGGCCCGTCGATGATGGCCTTGCCGCCGTGGATGTCCATCGCCTTCTCGATCGACCGGCGCATGCGCTCCGTGGCGTGATACTTCATGATCGCCGAGATCACCGACGGCTTGTGGCCCTGATCGAGGGCGGCCACCGTCAGCCGCCGCGCGGCGTCGATCAGGTAGGCGTTGGCGGCGAGGTCGGCGAGATGCTCGCGGATGCCCTCGAACTGGGCGATGGGGATGCCGAACTGGCTGCGCACGCGGGCATAGGCGCCCGTCGCCCGCGCGCACATCGCCGCCGATGCGGCCGATTGCGACGGCAGCGAGATGCCGCGCCCGGCGGCCAGCGCCGTCATCAGCATCTTCCAGCCCTGGCCGATGCGCTCCCGGCCGCCGAGAATCCAGTCGAGCGGGACGAACACGTCCTTGCCGTAGAGCGGGCCGTTCTGGAAATGGGTGAACTGCGGGATGTGGCGGTCGCCATGCGTGACGCCGGGCGTCGCCGTGGGCAGCAGCGCGACGGTGATGCCGCGCTCCTCGCCTTCGCCGAGCAGGTTCTGCGGATCGTAGAGCTTGAAGGCGAGCCCCATCACGGTCGCCACCGGGCCGAGCGTGATGTAGCGCTTGGCGAAGTTCAGCCGCACGCCCAGCACCTCGCGGCCGTCATGCTCGCCATATTCGACCACGCCGCTGTCGGTCATGGCCGCGGCATCCGAGCCCGCCTCCTCGGAGGTGAGTCCGAAGCAGGGTATCTCGGAGCCTTCGGCCAGCCGCGGCAGCCAGTAGTCCTTCTGCTCCTCGGTGCCGAAATGCAGGAGAAGCTCGCCGGGGCCGAGCGAGTTCGGCACCATCACCGTGACGCCGGCGACGACGCTGGCGGAGGAGACGGTGCGCACCACCTCCGAATGGGCGGTGTTGGAGAAGCCGAGCCCGCC
>JACZJD010000676.1 GCA_014860725.1 Aquamicrobium sp. | reverse complement strand
CGGCCGTCGGCGCGCTTGTCGACGCCGTGGGCGATCGCATGGGTGACGATGCGGATGCCCTTGGCCTCCATCGCGGCGTGCAGGCCGCGGCGCATGTCCATGTCGAAGCGGCCGAGGATTTCCTTGCCGCGGTAGATCAGCGTCGTCTCGACGCCGAGGCCGTGGAAGATGTTGGCGAACTCGACCGCGATGTAGCCGCCGCCGGCGATCGCGATGGCGGCCGGCAGGGTTTCGAGGTGAAACGCCTCGTTCGAGGTGATGATGTGCTCGGCCCCCGGCAGCGCCGGATGCGGGCTCGGGCGTCCGCCGGTGGCGATCAGGATGTGGCGGGCGGTGACGGTGCGGTCCTGGCCGACGATGCGCACCGCGTGCGGGCCTTCCAGAACCGCCCGGCTCTCGACGATCTCGGCGCCGGCATTCTCGAGCCCGCGGCGGTAGATCGCCTCCAGCCGGGCGATCTCGCGGTCCTTGTTGGCGATCAGCGTCGGCCAGTCGAACCGCGTCTCGCCGACCGTCCAGCCGTAGCCGGCCGCGTCCTCGAAATGCTCGGGAAACTGCGAGGCGTAGACGAACAGCTTCTTGGGCACGCAGCCGCGCACCACGCAGGTGCCGCCGAAGCGGTACTCCTCCGCGATGGCGACGCGCTTGCCCATCGCCGCGGCCAGCCTGCCCGCCCGCACGCCGCCGGAGCCGCCGCCGATGACGAAGAGGTCGTAATCGAATTCAGGCATGGCAGGCTCCCATCTCGGCGACGATGCGCCACACCTATGCACTCGGACCGCAAAAGGAAAGCCCGGCGCGGCGGCCGGGCTCGATGGTCGGTCGGGGAATGCCGCGCGCCTATTCCTGCGCCGCGCCTTCCCCGGCATTGCCCTCACCCTGCTCCGGCTGCGACTGTGGCTGCGGCGGCTGGATGGACTCGACGCGCCTGGCAAGCTCCTCGCCCGCCTGCTGCGCCAGATCGCGGGCGATGCCGCGCTGCCAGATGTCGGCCGCCCGCAGCACCTCGCGGGTGACGATGGGGCTCTCGGCGAGCAGCTTCTTGCCCGTCTCGGAACTGTAGAAGGCGGCGATCTCGGTGAGCTCGGCCTCGGTGAAGGTGCGGGCGTAGATGGTCGCGGCCTCGCGCTCGAGGTCGCCGCGGCGGGCGGCGAGCGCAAAGGCGGTCTGGTCCACCACCTCGATGATGACGGCCTGCAGGTCCGGGTTCTTCTGGATCAGCTCGCTCTTCAGCGCCTGGGCCGCGCTCGGCAGGATCACGTCGAACTCCTCCGTGGCGCGCAGCGCCGTCAGCACGGAGCGGGCGGCCGCGAGGTGCGAATCGGCGACCTCCTGCGCGGCGGCAGGCAGAGCGGCGGTCGCCACGAGCGCGAGCGCCCCGAAGGCGGCGGCAAGACGGCGGGAACGGGCGGTGAAGTTCATGGGTGTGGAAACTCCTTGAGTTAGCTTGCGGCGCGCAGCGTCCTGACGCCGCCGGCGTCCGCGACGATCGCGGTGTCCGCCAGTCCGAGAAACAGGCCGTGCTCAACCACGCCGGGGATGGCGTGGAGGGCATCGCCGAGCGCTTGTGGATCGGGAATGCGGCCAAAAGATGCGTCGAAGATGTAGTGGCCGCCATCCGTGACGAAGGGCGTGTCGCCGGCCATCCTGAGCGTCAGCGGCCCTTCGAGGCCGAGCCGCGCGGCGGCCTTGGCGATGGCGATCCCGGTTGACTTCAGGCCGAACGGGTTCACCTCGACCGGCAGCGGGAAGCGGCCGAGCGTCTCCACCACCTTGGAGGAATCGGCGATCACCACCATGCGCGCCGAGGCGGCCGCGACGATCTTCTCGCGCAGCAGCGCGCCGCCGCCGCCCTTGACGAGCGACAGGCGGGGGTCGATCTCGTCCGCTCCGTCGATGGTCAGGTCGAGCTCGGGCAGCTCGTCCAGCGTGGCGAGCGGCACGCCGAGCGCCCGGCACAGATCGGCGGTGCGCTCGGAGGTGGGCACGCCGGTCACGGAAAGCCCCTCCTCGCCGATGCGCGCGGCGAGCAGCCGCACGAACTCCTCGGCAGTGGAGCCGGTGCCGATGCCGAGCCGCATCCCGTCCTCGACGTGGGAGAGCGCGGTGCGCGCGGCCTCGATCTTCAACTGTCTGGCGTCCATCTGTCCTGCCTTCGCAAGTCCTGCGGCGTCCTACCAGCTTTGCGGCCTCCGGCAAAGTCCCCGATGCACGCTTGCCCCCGCCGGCATCAGGGGCTATCGCAGGACGCGCCACCGCAGGAGAACGGACCGCCCCATGCCCCGCCCCATCGTCGTCTTCGATCTCGACGGCACACTCGTCGACACCGCGCCGGATCTGCTTTCGAGCCTCAACCACTGCCTCGAATGCGCCGGCCTGAAGACGGCCGAGGCGGCCGAGCTCAGGCGCTTCGTCGGCATGGGCGGCCGGGTGATGCTCGAGCGCGCCTTCGCCTCGCAGCAGCAGATCCTGACGCCGGAACGGCTCGACGAGCTGCAGGCGGTGTTTCTCGACCACTATGGCGGCAACATGCCGGGCCAGTCCCGCCCCTATCCGGGCGTCGTCGCCGCGCTCGACCGGCTGGAGGCGGCCGGCTTCATCGCGGCGGTGTGCACCAACAAGTACGAGCGGCTGTCGACCGCGCTGATCGGGGCGCTCGATCTTACCCCGCGCTTCGCCGCGATCTGCGGCGCCGACATCTTCGCCTTCCGCAAGCCCGACCCCCGCCATCTCCTCGAGACGATCCGGATGGCCGGCGGCGACCCGGCGCGCGCGGTGATGGTCGGCGATTCGCGCACCGACATCGACACGGCCAAGGCCGCGGGCATTCCCGTCGTCGCCGTCGATTTCGGCTATACCGACCGGCACGTCCGCGAATTCGCGCCGTCGCGCATCATCTCGCATTTCGACGAGCTGACCGTCGAGATGACCGGGGAGCTTCTGGCCGCGCTCGCGCGCTGATACGTCCTTGACTTCGAGGCCGCGGCTCCCTTATATCGCGGCACTTTCGCGGCCGGCCCTGTCGAGGCGGTAGCGGTTCCGCACGGAACCTCGCCGACATGCAGCCAGCCCCGCGATCGGGCGCGTAGCTCAGCGGGAGAGCACACCCTTCACACGGGTGGGGTCACAGGTTCAATCCCTGTCGCGCCCACCAGATTTCCGGGCCTGCTGCCGGTCATCTGGAACCGATCCACGCGGAACCCGGATTGACCATCCTGCCCAGGAGCGGGGTTCCGGCTGGCATCTCGCTTCCCGGTTGTCCACACGCGCTGCCGCTTCGCCCCTGCGGGCGACGGAACTCCGTCCTTCCTGTCGTGGAACTGACACACAAAGGTGGTGTGCTCAGCCGACTTCAACCGGCGTCAGGTCGCAAGACACGCTTCACGACCCGTGAAGTGGCGCGAATGCGGGTTCTCATGGCTGAAATTCTCTTTCTCATCTCTGCGGCGCTGATTCTCGCAAATCTGATAAGCATTCTCATCGCGGCATGGAGGCTTTCCCCGAGCGGCGCGGAGGCCGGTGCGGCGGCGGTCAGGCCGCCCGTTTCCATCGTCGTCCCGGTCCGCGGGATCGAGCCGTTTTCCCGCGAGACCCTGCGCCATGCATTCAGGATCGAATGGGACGAGTACGAACTGATCTTCTGCGTCGCCGACGAAGCGGACCCGATCATCGCCGAGATCGAGGCGGCGATGGCGGCCCATCCCGCGGTTCCGGCGCGCGTGCTCGTCGGCGACGACCGCATCAGCGCCAACCCGAAGCTCAACAATTGCGTCAAGGGCTGGACGTCGGCGCGCTTCGACTGGGTGATACTGGCCGATTCCAACGTGCTGATGCCGCCCGACTATGTGCGCCATCTGATGACGGCACGGAAGAAGGATACCGGCCTCGTCTGCTCCACCCCGCTCGGCACGCGCCCCGGCAGCTTCTGGGCCGAGGTCGAATGCGCCTTCCTCAACACGCATCAGGCCCGATGGCAATATGCCGGTGAAGCCACGGGCTTCGGCTTCGCCCAGGGCAAGAGCATGCTGTGGTACAAGCCGCTTCTCGACGCCAATGGCGGCATCGGGGCGCTGGCCGCGGAGATCGCCGAGGACGCGGCGGCGACCAAGCTCGTCAATCGTCTCGGGCTGAAGGTCCATCTGGTCGCCTCGCCCTTCGAGCAGCCGCTGGGGCACAGGAGCTTCCGCGAAATCTGGATGCGGCAGCGCCGCTGGGCGCGGCTGCGCCGCGTGACCTTTCCCTCCTTCTTCGCGCCGGAGATCCTGCTCGGCGCCATCCCTCCGCTCGTCCTCGCCTCGGGCGCGGCGGCGCTCGGGGATGAAAGCCTCGTCACGATGGGCGCATTCGTTCTGGCGGCGATCTACCTGCCGGAGCTCGCGCTTGCCTACGCGAAGAACTGGCACATGTCGCCGCTTTCGCTGCCGGCGATGCTGGTGCGCGATCTGGTGATGCCGATCGTGTGGTTCCGAAGCTGGACGGTCGGCGAATTCGAGTGGCGCGGCAACACGATGACCATCGGCACCCGCATATCGGAGCTCGAAGACCCGGTCTGAGGCCGGTTTACCCTTCCTCGCGCTGCGAGCGCATCTGGCCGTCGGCGAACAGCGACCAGACCGCGATGAACAGCGCCGCGATCAACGGGCCGACGACGAAGCCGTTCATGCCGAACAGCGACAGGCCGCCGAGGGTGGAGACGAGCACCACGTAGTCGGGCAGCCGCGTGCCCTTGCCGACCAGGGGCGGGCGCAGGAGATTGTCGATCAGGCTGATGATCAGCGTGCCGATCAGAAGCAGGATCACGCCTTTCAGATACTGGCCCGACAGCAGGAGATAGACCGCGACCGGCGCCCAGACGAGAAAGGCGCCGACGGCCGGCAGCAGCGACAGCACCGCCATCAGCACGCCCCACAGCAGCGCACCCTCGATGCCGAGCAGCCAGAACGCGACGCCGCCGATGGCGCCCTGGATCACGGCGATGATGACGTTGCCCTTGACAGTGGCCTTCACCACGGCGCTGAACTTGCCCAGTATGTATTCCGTGTGATGCTCGCTCAGCGGGCTCGCCTTGCGGATCGCGATGGCGATGCCCGGCCCGTCGCGGAACAGGAAGAACAGCACGTAAAGCATCACGCCGAGGCTGATTAAGAGCTGGGCCGTCCCCTGCCCGATCGACACCGCCCGCGTGGCGATGGCCTGCGCTGTCTGTCCAAGCAGCGACGTCAGGCGCGTCTGGATCTCCTCGAATGTGCCGAGGTCGAGCGTCGCCAGCGCCTCGAGGACGAAGTCGGGCAGGAGGCTGCGGAACCGCTCCAGAAGCGCGGCGAGGTCGAATTCGCGCGTGTTGATGCGAGTGTAGAGGCTGGTCGCCTCCTGAGCGAGCGACGCCAGGATCAGCGAGCCGGGCAGCACCACGATGCAGATGCAGGTGAGCAGGCTGAGCGTGGCCGCGAGATTGCGGCGACCGCCGAGCCGCCGCTCCAGCCTGCGTTGCAGCGGATTGAACAGGATCGCGAGGATGACGGCCCACAGCACGGCGCCGTAGAAGGGCAGGAGCAGCCACACGAAGGCCGCCGTGACGAGCACGACCACCGCGATGAAGCTCACCTCCTGAAGGGAGGGCGTCGACATGAACCTTTTCCGCCTCCCTGGTCCGCCTCCGAAGGGTGCGCCCGCCGAGCGTCCTGGAATAGATAGCCCGGCGCTCCGGCAGCCGCAACGACCATCGGCCGAAAGGCGCGACCGGCGGCCCGGACGGCTTCTGGAAGATTCGGACGCGGAAAAGGCCTTTACGCGCGCAGGGCCTGCGCCGGGGACTGCCGGTAGGCGATCAGGGCGGGCACCAGCGTCACCAGCGCCGTCAGGGACAGGAAGACGAGGAGCATCCAGCCATCGGCCGGCTGGAACTCGACCGGCATGGCGATGCCGCTCGCCTCGCCGAGCCGGTGCGACAGGACGCGCACGCCGGCATAACCGACGGCGAAGCCCAGCAGCAGGCCGGCGAGAAGCACGATGAACGCCTCCAGCCAGACGATGGCCAGCACCACGGCGCGCGGCGCGCCGAAGGCCCTGAGCGCCCCGATCTGGCGGCGGCGTTGCAGCACGTGGACGGCGACGACCATCAGGATGGCGGCCGCCACCAGCGCCTGCGCGCCCGCGGCCACGACCGACAGCACGCGCCGCGCATCGCCCAGCGTGCCGTAGAGCCTCGTCAGCACCTCGGCCGGGAAGACGGCGAGCGTGTCGTCGGCGCGGTACTGCTGGCGCAGATTGTAGGCGTCGGCCAGGGTCTTGGGCTTGACGACGATGGCCGGAACGCCGGGATTGTCGTTCCCCGCCAGCGCCGCCTCGTCGACGGGCCGCGAGGCGAACGCGCCTTCGTGGTCATGGTCATGCTCATCGGCGTGGCCGTGCCCCTCCTCGCCGTGCTCATGGCCTTCCTCCTCGTCGGCATGGCTCTCCTCCCCGCCCTCCTCGTGGCCGTGGTCGGCATGGACGTCCCATACGGCCTGGATCGGGACGAGGATGGCGCGGTCCCACGGCGTGCCGGTCGGCGCGAGGCGGCCGACGATGCGGTATTCGACCTCCGCATGCACCTCGCCCGCCTCGCCGGCATTGCCGTGGAACGGCCGGAAGGTGGAGCCGACGGCGCGCCCGACCTGCGCGCCGGCAACCGCGTCGCCGAAATGGTCGAAGCCCGTGCCCTCGCTCAGACCGCCGAGCATGGCGATGGCGTCGCTCGTGGTGCCGACGACGGGGTGGGTCTCGACGAAGTCGCCGAAGCCGACCGGCACCGCGGCCTCGACGCGCGGGTCGGCGCGCAGCGCGGCAAGCACGCCTGGCGGCATCAGCGGCAGCGGCGCGGGCTGGAGGAAGACGGAGGAAAGCACGAGCTGGGTTTCGCTGCCGGGCGCGCCGATCACCAGATCGAAGGGCGCGGCCGCCCGCGCGCTGCCCAGCCGCAGCGCCCGCTCCTGCAGCGTGACAGCCACGCCGAGCGCGGTCGCCAGCGCGACCAGAAGCACGAGGATGACGACGCCGACGCGGTTGCGGGCGAGGTCGGCAAGGATGAAGTGCAGCACCGGCCGTCTCCCTCAGTCGCCGACGCGGCCGTTTTCCAGCCGCAGGGTGCGGCCGAGCCGGCCGATCAGGCGTGTGTCGTGCGTGGCGACGATCAGCGTCGCGCCGGCGTCGCGGGCCAGCTCGATGAGCAGGTCGGCGACCGCCTCGCCGGACTCG
>JACZJD010000010.1 GCA_014860725.1 Aquamicrobium sp. | reverse complement strand
GCCGCGTCGGACAGCTCGCCCGTGCCGTGGTCGAACTCGCCCTGGCTGCGGCCGATGCCGCGGAAGTTGAAGCGCAGCGTGGTGAAGTCGCGCTTCTGGAACATGTAGAACAGGTCGTAGACGATCTTGTTGTTCATCGTCCCGCCGAACTGCGGGTGCGGATGCAGCACGATCGCGATCGGAGCGTTCTTCTCCTTCGAGGGCTGGTAGCGGCCTTCGAGACGGCCAGCCGGACCTGCAAAAATCACCTCGGGCATGCTCACTCCGTTCACGCGCTTCCGGCGACCTCGCCTGCCCATTCCGTTGGGGCAGATCGTCCCCTGGACCGTCCCTTGGACTTGACGGCGCGGGGCCGTACCCGTAGAAGCCAGTTTAGAATTGTTCAAAAACAGGCAAGCCGGTAGCCAGCCTGTTCGCAGAGCGGGTAGATAGGACGGCTGGCCTTGCAATTTCAAGGAAAAACGCCGACCTCCCGCGCGAGGCCCGAAAGGGAGACGGAATCGCAGCTATGACCGGCAAGCGCGCCTATATCGACCACAACGCCAGCGCACCGCTGCTGCCCGCAGCGCGGGCAGCGATGCTGGCCGCGCTCGAGGTCGATGCCAACCCGTCGTCGGTGCACGCCGACGGCCGCGAGGCGCGGCGCATCGTCGAGCAGGCGCGCCGCGACGTCGCCGCACTGGTCGGAGGCAGGCCGGAGCATGTGGTGTTCACCTCGGGCGCGACCGAGGCGGCCTCGACGCTGCTGTCGCCGGAATGGACGCTCGGCCGCTCGCCGGTGCGCATGGCGCGGCTCCTGGTGTCGGCGGCCGACCATCCGTGCATTCTCGGCGGCGGCCGCTTTTCGCCCGATGCGGTGCGGGTGATCGGCGTCGACGGCAACGGCGTGGTCGATCTCGCCGCACTTGAGACGGCGCTCTCCGGCCACGACCGCGAGGACGGGCTGGCGCTGGTCGCCGTCCATGCCGCCAACAACGAGACGGGCGTCGTCCAGCCCGTGCGCGAGATCGCCCGGCTGGCGAAGGCGCACGGCGCGGTGCTGGTGGTCGACGCCGTGCAGGCGGCGGGGCGTGTTTGCGTCGATATTTCAGATGAATACGGAGACTTCCTCATCTTGTCGTCGCACAAGATCGGCGGACCGAAGGGCGCGGGCGCCGTCGTCGGCGTCGCCGACCTGATGATGCCGCTGCCGCTGGTGCGCGGCGGCGGGCAGGAGAAGGGCCATCGCGCCGGTACCGAGAACGTCGCGGCCATCGCCGGCTTCGGCGCGGCGGCGCGGGCGGCTCTTGACGGGCTCGGCGACATGGAGAAGGTGCGCGCCCTGCGCGACGCCTTCGAGGCGGCCGTGCTTGAACTTGCGCCCGAAGCCATCATCTACGGTCGTGGGGCGGAGCGGCTTCCGAACACGCTGTTCTTCGCCGTGCCCGGCGTGAAGGCCGAGACGGCGCAGATCGCCTTCGACCTTGCCGGCGTGTCGCTTTCGGCGGGCTCGGCCTGCTCCTCGGGCAAGGTGGGCGCCAGCCACGTGCTCAAGGCCATGGGCGTCGAGGGCGATCTCGGCGCGCTGCGCGTGTCGATCGGCAGGGAGACGGGCGCGGCCGAGCTTGCCGCGTTTCGCGCCGCGCTTGCCGGCATCATGGAACGGAGGGCCGCGAGGGTGAAAGCGGCCTGACCCGGCGCGCGGGCGATGTATTTTCGCCCGGCGCGCCTATATAGAGCGCATACCGCGATAAGACGCGGCCATATGCGATTTCGACAACTGCCGGGCCTTGAACCCGGCGAGGATGGAGAACGCCGATGCCTGCCGTGCAGGAAACGATCGAGCAGGTCCGCAAGATCGACGTGGACCAGTACAAGTACGGTTTCGAGACCCATATCGAGACCGACAAGGCCCCGAAGGGGCTCAACGAAGACATCATCCGCTTCATCTCGGCCAAGAAGGGCGAGCCGGAATGGATGCTGGAATGGCGGCTTGGCGCGTTCCGGCGCTGGCTGACGCTCGAGGAGCCGACCTGGGCGCGCGTGTCCTATCCGAAGATCGACTTCCAGGACATCCACTACTACGCCGCGCCGAAGAACCAGACCGGGCCGAAGTCGCTGGACGAGGTCGATCCGGAGCTGCTCAAGGTCTACGAGAAGCTTGGCATCCCGCTTCAGGAGCAGGAAATCCTCGCCGGCGTGCAGAAGCAGGACGGCGCCAACGACAACGTCTACGCCTCGGGCCGGGTCGCGGTCGATGCGGTGTTCGATTCCGTCTCCGTCGTCACGACCTTCAAGGAGGAGCTGGCCAAGGCCGGCGTCATCTTCTGCTCGATCTCGGAGGCGATCCGCGAGCATCCCGAGCTGGTAAAGAAGTATCTCGGCTCGGTCGTGCCCACGACCGACAATTTCTACGCCACGCTCAACTCGGCGGTGTTCACCGACGGCTCCTTCGTGTTCGTGCCCAAGGGCGTGCGCTGCCCGATGGAGCTTTCGACCTATTTCCGCATCAACGAGAAGAACACCGGCCAGTTCGAGCGCACGCTGATCATCGCCGAGGAGGGGGCCTACGTCTCCTATCTCGAAGGCTGCACCGCGCCGAAGCGCGACGAGAACCAGCTTCATGCCGCCGTGGTCGAGCTGGTGGCGCTGGACGACGCCGAGATCAAGTATTCGACCGTGCAGAACTGGTATCCGGGCGA
>JACZJD010000675.1 GCA_014860725.1 Aquamicrobium sp. | reverse complement strand
GCTCGCCATGGTTTCGGCCTTCACCGGCCATCATTTCGGCCTGCCGCCAGCGCCCTACTATGCCGCCAAGGCGGTCGCGGCGAAGTCGGCCGACTGCGGGCCGTGCCTGGAACTGGCGGTGGCGATGGCGACCGAGGCCGGCGTCAACCGCGCCGACCTCGCCCGGATCCTGACCGGACGAACGGACGAGGCGCCGGACGGCATGGCGCTCGCCGCACGCTATGCCGATGCCGTCCTCGCCAACCGCGGCGACCTTGCCGATCTCCTGGCCGAATGCGAAACGAGGTGGGGCCGACGCGGCGTCGCCGGGCTGGCGGCCGCCGTCGTGTCGGGCCTGTTCTACCCGATGCTCAAGCGCGGGCTCGGCCACGGCCTCGCCTGCCGGCCGGTGATCGCGAACCTCGCGGCGGAACTCGAGCGGATGGAACGGGGGGAGGCTGTCCATGCGTGACGGCGCGGCAGAGAGCGGGGGCGAACAGGCGCGGCTTTCGGCATTCCTCGCCGAACGCAAGCGGCTGCTCAGGCTCGCCTACCGCTATCTCGGCTCGGTCAGCGAGGCCGAGGACGCGGTGCAGGACGCCTGGCTTCGCTTCGCCGCCGCCGCGGACCAACCTGACCATGCCGGCCGCTACCTGTCGCGCATCGTCACCAACCTCTGCCTCGACCGGCTGAAGGCCGCGCAAGCGCGGCGCGAGCGCTATGTCGGACCATGGCTGCCGGAACCGCTGGTCGAGGCAGCCGGCGCCGTCGAGCCGGACACGAGCGACGCCGCGCTCGACATCTCCTTCGGCGTCATGCGCGCGCTGGAGCGGCTGTCGCCGCTCGAACGGGCGGCGCTGTTCCTGCACGACCTATACGACCTGAGCTTCGAGGAGGTTGGCGAGACGCTGAAGCGCTCGCCCGCCGCCTGCCGGCAGATGGCATCGCGGGCGCGGCGCTCGCTGAGACAAGGCAGCGCCCGTTTCCAGCCGAGCGAGGCCGACGTGGCGCGCTTCGTCGCCGGTTTCGCCGAGACGGCACGGACGGGCGATGTCGAGCCGTTGAAGAAGCTGCTCGCGGCCGATGTCGACTTCGTCTCCGACGGCGGCGGCAAGGTGACGGCCGCGCTCAACGTGGTCAGCGGCGCCGACAAGGTGGCACGCTTCCTGCTCGGCCTGGCGCGCAAGAGCGTGGCACAGGCGTCGGTCTCGATCCTGCCGGTGGCGATCAACGGCGGACCGGGGCTGATCGTGCGGGTCGACGGACGCATCGACCACACGATGGCGTTCTCGGTCGACGGGAACGGCGCGATCGCGGCGATCTACGTGGTGCGCAACCCCGACAAGCTGCGCACCGTTCCGCAGGCAGAAGGCGCCTAGCGCGGCAGAGGAACGAAGCCGGCCCTATTCGGCGGCACGGACGCGACGGGCGCCGCCGTCTTCCGCCCAGTTGATGGTCCGGTAGTCGAACCCATATTCGAGCGTCGGCTTGACGATGCGGAAATAGGGCGAGAGGTCGAAGTCGCGCGGCGTGTAGAGCGAGTGATGGCGGATGTGCAGGATCTCCTCGCGCGAGTAGTGCGACTGCGCCGAGGCGCGTCCGGGCGCGCGCGTCATCTCGGGCAGGATGGGATAGCGCACGGTGGCGTAAGCCTGGGCGATCAGCGTCGAGCAGATGGCCCGCGTCGGGTCGCCGGAGCCGAAGGCGATCATGCGGCGCCGCCAACGCACCGGGACCGGCGGCGTCGGGAAGAAGTATCGCAGCATGTCGAAGATGTTCTTCAGGTCGTAGCGCAGCCCGATGCGCTCGACCATGAAGGCGACGACCTTCGCCCGATCCTCGGGGGTGAGCCCGCTCGCACGGCAGATGCGGGTGTTGTAGGTGCGGTATTTTCCCAGCGGCACGCCGATGCAGCCGTCGCCGAGATTGACCTCGACGAGGCGCGGCCGCTCGCCTCCGCCGGCCGGCTCGGGAAGGGCGTCGCCGACGTAGAGGGCCGAATGCGACCAGGTCGACTGGGTGAGGTATTTGATCGCGGCCGAAATCTTCTGGTTTCCCTCGACGAGCAGGATGTCGCCCGGTTCGAGGGTGCGGCGCAGCGTGTCGGGATCGGACGGCGTATAGGGCTCGTAGCCGGAGGAGGACGACTCCAGCCGGCGCGCGAGGAAGCGGCCGAACCGGTCGAGATAGGTTTCGCCCTCCGCGCTCATCGCCGTCTGCACGCCACCTCCGCACGCGTCAGCTGCAACTATGGACCGGGAGCCGGCAAAGGTGAAGGCCGGGGAAACGTCAGTCCGCCGCCGCCACGTCATCGCGATAGCGGCCGCCGACGGCGCGGCCGATCCTGCGGGGCACAAGATCGAATGCGGCCTCGGCATCGTCGAGACAGCGGCGCCGCAGCGTCTTCTCCGTCCGCTTGAGAAGGCGCACGAGAAGACGCCGTGTATCGTCGGTGCCGAACACGGAATGGTCGGATGCGGCGAGCAGGCGCATGACCAGCGCGTCGTTCAACTCGCCGAGGTTCTCGCCCAGCGCGTCTAGCGCCTTCAGTCGCGCCTTGACCGGCCGCGGCCAGTAGGCGCGCAGCAGTTCGACATGCATGGCATGGGCCTTCACGCACTTGCGCAACTCGTGAAAATCCTCGGTCTTGCCGGAGCGGCGCGCCCGCCTCAGTGCCTTCGCGGCGCCACGCATGACGCTGCCGGCACCCTCGGCAAGCAGGTCGGCGGCCTTGTCCGGATCGTCCGGCAGCGAAGCCGTGGCGAGCGCCGCGCGGCCGCCCTCCGCGGTCCATACCGCGGCGCCGATGACCGAATCGATGCCCGACGTTTCACCGGCGATGCGGTCGTGGCGCGCCACCAGCGCGGCGCGCAGCTCGGCAAACGCCGGATCTCTGGTCTCCTCGGGGAAGCCGGCGACAACGCGGTCGAGCGTCTCGACGAGTGCAGCGGCCTCGCGGGCGCCGGCCAGACTGCGCGAGAGATCGCGCCAGCGCGCATCCTCGGTCTTCCAGTAGCCGCGATCGGCCGCCCGCACCAGGCGGATCAGCGCGCGAAGGCGCTTGATCCGGCGCCGGCAGCGGTGGAATCCCTCCTCCGGCTTGCGGCGGGCGAGATCGAGGTCGGAGAGGACTCCGTCGACAAGTTCCGTGCCGACGCGGCGGACCTCGGCGGCGAACGGACGGTCGGGCCTGATCCGGTAGCTCATGGCCGCGGCTTCCCGTGAAGCGCGAGGCCGGAGTTGTAGTAGGCGCTCTCGCCCGTGATCTCACGGCCGAGCCAGGGCGGCAGGTCGGCGTCGGCGACCTCGTCGGGGGTTTCCAGTTCGACAATCACGAGTCCGTCGAGGTCGCCCTCGAAGACGTCGACCTCATAGAGGTAGCCGCGCCAGGGCACATGGTGGCGGGTCTTGGCGATGATGCGGCCGACGGCGAAAGCGCGCATCGCCTCGGCATCGGCGAAGGGCACGGAATACTCGAACTCCTCGCGATGGCGGCCGTGGTCGCCGAACTTGAAGGTGATGGTGGCCCTGCCGTCACCGCGGATGCGCACGCGCGCCGAGCGGTCGGGCTCGGCGAAGACGTAGAACTGGGTGATGGCCACGGCTTCGCCGCCGCAGACGCGCCACGCGTCACCGGCCACCAGGAATTTTCGTTCGCTCTCCCTCGCCACGCGGCGACTTAAGCGCTCGCGACTGTCACATTCAACACCGTTGACATTAATCAATCGTATGATTAAACCGTGAGCATGACGGAAAAACAGACATCCAGCGGATCGCGGGAGGCACCCTCATCGCAGTCCGAACAGACCCGCGCGGCGCTGATCCGCGCTTCGCTGATGCTGTTCGGCCAGAAGGGCTTCGACGGCACCTCGACGCGCGACATCGCGGCGGCGGCCAACGCCAACATCGGCTCGATCGCCTATCATTTCGGCGGCAAGGAGGGGCTCAGGCTCGCCTGCGCCGGCTTCATCGTCGAGACCATCCAGCGGATCGCGGGTCCGTCGATCGCGGCCGCCGTACCCGGCGAGGGGGCGGGCGGGGAGGCCGCGGCGATGGCGCAGATCGATGCCATCGTGACGCGCATGGTCGGCTTCATCGTCGCCGAGCCGCAGGCCGGCGAGATCGTCCAGTTCGTCCTGCGCGAACTCTCGCATCCGACCGCCGCGCTCGACGCCATCTATGCCGGCGTGTTCGAGCCCGTCCATCGGCGTCTGTGCGCCATCTGGGCGGCGGCGACCGGCGAAGAGGCCGAGGCCGAACAGACGCGGCTCCGCGTCTTCGCCATCATCGGGCAGGTCGTCTATTTCCGCATCGGCCGCGAGGCGGTCCTGCGGCGCATGGGCTGGAGTTCGATCGGCCCCGCCGAGGCCGTGCGCATCACCGGCGTCATCAGCGAGAACGTCCACGCTATCGGGACCGCGATCAAAGGCAGGTCGTCATGAGCATGTTCTGCTCCATCCCCTACCTAGCGACGCTGCTCTCGGCTTGCGGGCCGTCGGCGCCGGTCGCAGTCGGCTATGTCGAGGGCGACTATGTGCTGCTCGCGCCGATCGAGGTCGCGCAGGTGCGCAGCGTCGCGGTCCGGCGCGGCGAACATGTCGGGGAAGGCGCGCCGATCGCCGCGCTCAAGGCGGACGACGCAACCATCGCCGTCGCGCAGGCC
>JACZJD010000674.1 GCA_014860725.1 Aquamicrobium sp. | reverse complement strand
GTGCGGATGCGTTCGGCGAGGCTCGGCGCGCCGTCGCCAGTGCCGCCCGCGGCCGGGGCGGCGGCGAGCAGCCTGTCGATCTCGGAATCCGGGCCTTCGAGCCGCGCCGTCAGGCTCACCACCTCGGCGGCGAGGTCGTTGATGCGCTCTCGTAGCAGTGCGCTCTCGATCGCATCGCCGCCGCCTTCGCCGTTGGCGGCGTGCAGCTTCCTCTCCTGCACGGCGCGCAGCGCCTTCAGCTCGCGCGCCTGAACCGCGAGTTCCTCGCGCAGCCGCACGGCCCTGTCCTGCTCGGCCGCCAGCTTCGCGGCGGTCTCGCGCCCGGAATCGCTCGCCTGCCCGAGCTTCGCGCGCAGCCGTTCGAGGTCGCGCTCGCGGCGTTCGAGCTTTTCCTCGCGGTCGGAAAGCGTCGCCGTCAGCTTCTCCAGCTTGCGCTCCAGCGCCACGATCCTGCGCTTTTCGGCGCGTACGCTCTGGTCGAGTTCGGCCGCCTGCGCGGTCATCTGTCGCAGCTCCGCCTGCGCCGCCTCGTGCTGCTCGCGCAGGGCCGACGCCTCCTCTTCCAGCTTCTCGATCTTCGATTCCTGCGCCACCAGATCGATCTGGCGGCTCGACGCGTTGAAGCTCGCCTCGTCGTACATCGCGCCGAGCTTCTCGATCTCGCGGTCGCGCTCGCCGATCAGCCTGTCGCGCTCGGCGATCAGCCCGGCAAGGCGCGCGATCTCCTCCTCGCCCTTTTGCAGCGCGGCACGCAGGTCGGCCTCCTGCCTTCGGAGCGCGGCGATCTCCTCAGCCTTCTCGTCGCGCTCGCGCATGATGCGCCGCTCGTCGTCGCGGACGCGGTCGACCTCGACCGACTGCGCCGCGATCTGCTCCCTGAGGGACCTGACCGTGACCTCGAGCTTGCGCGTCGCCATGGCGTATTCGGCGCGCACCGCGTCCTTGTCGGCACGGATCTCGTTCATGGTCAGCGGCAGCGCGGCCTCGATGCGCCGGCGCGTCAGCGCCACGGCGCGGCGCCAGATGGCCGGCGCGACGAGGACCGCCAGGAAGACGGCGCTCAGGAAACCGAGGATGAAGATAAGCGTCGCCTGGATCACGGCCCTTTGCCCGCCTCGCTTCGCCGCGCGCCGGTGCGGGCGCGGCAGTCACCGCGCCTATGTGCCACGCCGCGACGCCGCGAATCCAGTGCCGCGAGCGTCCCCGGACGGGGAAAATCGCGGCAGCCGCTCAGAACGGGTTCCAGGTCGGGCTCGATGTCAGCTTCAGATAGCCGATATTGACGCCCAGCCGCGCCCCGACGCCGGTGCGGACCGGCACCAGAAGCACGTTGCCGTTCTTCAGCACGGTGAAGCCGAGGCCGGCCACGACATAGGCCGAGCCGGCGACGCCGGCATAGCGCCGGTAGAGCGAGGGGATGCTGTCCAGGTTGTAGACCAGGATCATGGTCCGCGAGCCCTGCCCGCCGAAGTCCCAGCCGAGCGACGGCCCCTGCCAGTAGACGCGGTGGTCGCCGACATTCTTGGTGTAGAGCGTGCCCTCGCCGTAGGTCAGCCCGCCAACCAGCGCGCCCGACCCCTCCTCGCCGAGGATGTAGCCGTTCGGCATGCCGTAGGAGGCGAAGATGGTCTCGACGAGGCTGCCCAGCCCGCCAGAGGTCGCGCCGAAGAACTGGTGGCCGGAATCGACGATCTCCTGCGCGGTGAAGGCCTGGCCGGCATCGGCCCGCGCCCTATCCGCGAAGGATGCCGCCATGACGACGGCCAGAACCGCCGCAGCGGCGATGCGCACGAGATGAAGAGGAAACAGCCTGCTCGACATGGCTTGCATTCTCCCTATCGGCCAGGCCGCGACGCCCATGGCGTCCGGCGGCCTGCCGTTCGTCTTGTCCCCACCGATCCCAGCCAAACTATGACGCAAACCTTATCCAATCATTAACCATTGCCCGGTCGCGCACCGGCGGCCTTTCTTGTGGGCGGAGCCGGGCTGTGTAACCAATACGCCACCCTGAAAAGAATGATTCGCCGGTGCCGGAATTGGCGGGGCGGCGAGAGCGATCCGCACGACGAGGGATGCCTTTCATGAGCGATGTCCTGACCCTTTCCGCACCGGACCTTGCGGCGCTGCTGTGCAGCCGGGTCTGCCACGACATCATCTCGCCGGTGGGCGCGATCAACAACGGGCTGGAGCTTCTCGACGAGGGCGGCGCCGACGAGGACGCCATGCGCCTCATCCGCACCAGCGCGCGCAACGCCTCGGCGCGGCTGCAGTTCGCCCGTATCGCCTTCGGGGCCGCGGGCTCGGCCGGCATGCAGATCGACACCGGCGACGCCGAGGCAGTCGCGAGCGCGTTCCTCGCCAACGAGAAGCCCTCCTTCGAATGGCGCGGCGCCCGCGCGCTGCTGCCCAAGAACAAGGTCAAGCTGCTGCTCAACCTCATCCTCGTCGCCAATGCCGCGATCCCGCGCGGCGGCAAGATCACGGTCGATCTCGCCGATCTCGAAACGAAGCCGCGCTTCACGCTCACCGCGAGCGGGCCGATGATGCGGGTGCCGGCGCGCTTCCTCGAGCTGCACTCGGGCGTCAAGTCCGACGAGCCGATCGACGCGCACGCGGTCCAGCCCTATTACACGCTGCTTCTGGCGCGCGAGGCGGGCATGACCATCTCCATCCGCGCCGGCGCCGAGGAGATCGTGCTGACGGCCGAGTGAGCGGCCGCCCGCCCCCCACACACGCGGGGATTTACCGAATATTCAGCCATCCGGTTACGCCGATCTTTACTGTCTTGGGCTAGCTTTTCCCTACCTGCCGTCCGGCCCCGCGCCGACGGCCGGCCAAGGGGGTGGATGATGAAACGCTGCATGATCGTCGATGGCTCGAGCGTGATCCGCAAGGTTGCAAGCCGCATCCTGAGCGGGTCCGACATGATCGTCGTGGAGGCCGCCACCGGCAGCGACGCGCTGTCGATGTGCGCGAGCGAGATTCCGGACATCATCGTGGTGGACGCGCGCCTCGCCGACATGCCCGCCCACGACCTCATCCGCCAGCTTTCCGGCCTCGACCCGCAGTTCAAGCCCTACATCATGATCTGCATGACGGAATTCGACGTCGGCGCGATCATGCGCGCCAAGCGCGCCGGCGCGAAGGGCTACATCATGAAGCCCTTCAATCGCTCACAGCTGCTCGAACGGTTCCGCGAGATGGATCTCGCTGCGTAGTGAGTAGTGAGTAGTGAGTAGTGAGTAGTGAGTAGTTGAAAGAAGAACGGGCCGCTGACGGTGTCAACGGCCCTATTCCCTACTCACTATTCCCTATTCGCTTCTCAAGCGATTTCGCGGATGTCTTCCGGCTCGCGCAGCACGTAGCCGCGGCCCCACACCGTCTCGATGTAGTTCTGCCCGCCGGAAGCCGTGTCGAGCTTCTTGCGCAGCTTGCAGATGAAGACGTCGATGATCTTCAGTTCCGGCTCGTCCATGCCGCCATAGAGATGGTTCAGGAACATCTCCTTGGTCAGCGTCGTGCCCTTGCGCAGCGAGAGCAGCTCGAGCATC
>JACZJD010000673.1 GCA_014860725.1 Aquamicrobium sp. | reverse complement strand
GAAGCTGCCCCGCCGGCCAGCCATAGATGTAAAGACCGTAGGAAAGGTCGGCGCGGCCGCAAAGCCGCCGCAGCGGCCCGATCGGCAGCGCCGAGAAGCACAGCACGAGGTAGCCGACGGCGAGGTAGGTCGCCAGCGGCTCCAGCATCGTCCCCCACGCGGCGGCGAGCGCCAGCACGGCGAGCGCCGCGCCCGCAGCCGACAGGCGCACCCGGTCGCGCAGGCGGTAGGCGCCGGCGCCGACGAAGAAGCAGGTCAGGAAGCGCAGCACCTGATCGAGCACGCCGAACTCGTCGACATGCAGATGCCACAGGCGCACGAGCTGGACGCCGACGAGGGCGGCAAGCGCCAGCCAGAGCAGCCGCGGCCGCAGCCACAGGCCGAGCGCCGACAGCAGCGCCAGCACGCCGTAGCACATCATCTCGTATTTCAGCGTCCACAGCGAGACGTTCACCTCCCCCGCCGCCGGCAGCGCCTCGAACACGCCGGGAAGCGGGGCATGGCCGGTGGCAAGCGACAGCGTCGCGGCGAGATAGCGCCAGGTCTGGGTCGAGGCGAAATAGGAGACCGGGTCGAGGCTGGTGACGAGCGGCCCCATCGCGAGGGAAAGCAGCAGCACGCAGACCGCGAGCCCCGGAAAGACACGCAGCACCCGCCCCGTCATGAACGGAACCAGCCCCGAGTTGCGCTCGAGGCTCGCCGCGACGAGCAGGCCGCTCAGGATGAAGAAGACGTTCACCGCATGCTGGCCGAGCGTGAAGGACGACACGCCGGTCAGCGGCTCGGCGTAGAGGTCGCCGGTGGCGATGATGAAGGAATGGCCGACGATGACCGCCGACGCCGCGACGAGGCGCACGAGGTCGAAATTGTTCTGCCCGCGTTCGAGAATGTCCGATAGCGATACACTGCGCAAAGCCGCCGCTCCTGTTTCCTCGCCTGCAAGGCCCGAAACGGGACACCCGGTCACCGCCTTGCCGGATGCCGAAGGGCCTTTTCTCCCACGGAGCAATTTCCGGGCCATTCGCGCGAGAGGAAAGAGGCGGGGCACCCGCGGCCGTCATCCCGGCCGAGCGGAGCGAGAGCCGGGACCCATTGAGCAGCACGGCCGGGTGGCGGGTTCATGCGGCAGTCCTGCCACGCGCCGGGATGAGAACCGGGTCGCGCTCGACGATGTTCGCATCAATGGGTTCCGGCTCGGCGGGCGCTTCGCGCCCTTGGCCGGGATGACGGCGGTGGCGCTGGAGCGGCCTCGCATCGTCAACCATTCTTAACCATCGGCGAACACGCGACCTTAACTCGACAGGCTTATGCTCCCGGCTCGAGTCAGGGGGTGAATGCCATTGATGTTCGTTGAACGCTCCGAGATGGGCGAGACGACGAGCCAGGAGCGGCGCGACAGCGCGCAGCCCGATTCTCGCGTTCTCGGCCGGGTCATCCAGTGCGACGGCGCGCGCGCCACGCTCGCCGCCTTCGCCTGCGACGAGCAGGCCCATGTGCTCGGCATGTGGACCGTGGGGCGGATGATCTCGATCAACCTCGGCACGATCCGCACCGTCGGGCTGGTCTATCGCATCGAGACACCGGTTCCGGCCTGGGACGAGGCCGGGCAGAACCCGATCAGCGTCCATGTCGAGCTGGTCGGCGAGGTGCGGGACGACGAAAGCGGCAGGCCGGTCTTCGACAAGGGCATCACCACCTACCCGCATGTCGGCGCCGTCGCCCACCGCATCCGCTCCCGCGACCTCGAAGCCGTCTACGACCTTGCCGGCCGCCATGCGCTGACCATCGGCCAGCTCTCCCAGGACGAGTCCATCGCCGCCCGCATCGCCATCGACGACACGCTGAACCGCCACTTCGCCGTGGTCGGCACCACCGGCGTCGGCAAGTCCACCGCCGTGTCGCTGCTGTTGCGCAAGGCGATCGAGGCGCGGCCGGACCTGCGCGTGGTGATCCTCGACCCGCACAACGAGTTCTCCACCGCCTTTCCCGAGCAGTCGATCCGCATCAACACCCAGACGCTCGACCTGCCGTTCTGGCTGTTCCGGCTGGAGGAACTGGTCGAGGTGCTCTATCGCGGCCGCGAGGCGATCCCCGAGGAGGTCGACCTCCTGCGCGACCTGATACCGGCCGCCAAGCAGGGTTACCGCAACCCGACCGGTGTCGCCGTCGTCCGCCGCGCCACCGAGGGCGCCGGCATCACCGCCGACACGCCCGTGCCCTACCGCATGGCCGACGTGCTGAAGCTGATCGACGACCGCATGGGCCTGCTCGAAACCAAGAACGACCGGCCGGTCTACCGCGCGCTGCGCATCCGCATCGATGCGGCGATGAACGACCCGTCCTATCGCTTCATGTTCGCCTCGCGGCTGATCGACGACAACATCCACGAGACCATCGGCCGCATCTTCCGCGTGCCGCACGAGGGCCGCCCGATCACCTGCCTCGACCTGTCGGTGCTGCCGTCGGAAGTGGTCAACTCGGTGTGCTCGGTCCTCGCGCGCATCGCCTTCGACCTCGCGGTCAACAGCCAGGGCCGGCTCAAGCTGCTGGTGCTGTGCGAGGAGGCGCATCGCTACATGCCGGCCGACCCGCGCCTCGGCTTCGCGCCCACCCGCCATGCGCTGTCGCGCATCGCCAAGGAAGGGCGCAAGTACGGCTGCTATCTCGGCGTCGTCACCCAGCGGCCGGGCGAGCTCGACCCGACCGTGCTGTCGCAGTGCTCGACCGTCTTCGCCATGCGTCTCGCCAACGAGGTCGATCAGGACATCATCCGCTCGGCCATCGCCGATTCCTCGGCATCGACGCTGTCCTTCCTGTCCTCGATGGGCCAGCGCGAGGCCATCGCCTTCGGCGAGGGCGTGGCGACGACGATGCGCATGAAGTTCGAATATCTGCCGCCGGCCTTGCTGCCGGGCTCGGCCCGCCGCAAGCGCAGCGAGGAGCCGGTCTCCGACGACGACATCGACATCCACGCGCTGGTCGCCAGCCTGCGCGGCTCGGGCAATGCCGGCCCCGCGGCCTTCCCGTCGTCGGGCCTCGGCATGCCGGCCGATCCGCTGCGGCAGGCGGGCGATCCCGCGCCGCTGCCGCCGGAAAAGCGCGCGCCGCAGCCGGAGGAGCGGTTCCGCCGCCGCTTCGGCGACGACGACGCGCTGCGCCGCCTCTACGAATAAGCCCCCGCCCGCACGGACCCTGCGGCCTGCAAAGAT
>JACZJD010000672.1 GCA_014860725.1 Aquamicrobium sp. | reverse complement strand
TTCGTCACCTCGATCACGCCGGGGCCGAACAACTTCATGCTGATGGCGTCGGGGGTCAATTTCGGCTTCCGGCGCACCATTCCCCACATGCTCGGCATCGGGGTCGGCTTCCTGTCGCTGCTGCTCGGCGTCGGCTTCGGGCTGGGCGCGGTGCTTGGTGCCTATCCGGCGCTGCACATGGCGCTGAAGATCGCCGGCGGCGCCTATCTCCTCTATCTCGCCTGGCGCATCGCCATGGCCCGCTCGATGGGCGACGGCAAGGCCGGCGAGGGCGCGGCGCGGCCGATGACCTTTCTCCAGGCCGCCGCCTTCCAGTGGGTCAATCCCAAGGCATGGGTGATGGCCGTGACCGCGATGGCGGTCTACACCAGCCCGCAGGCGCCGTTCCTGTCGGTCGTTCTGGTCGCGGTGGCGTTCGCGGTGGTCAACGTGCCGAGCGTTTCCGCCTGGGCGGGATTCGGCGTCGCGCTGCGCGGCTTCCTCGCCGACCCGGTGCGATTGAAATGGTTCAACATCGCCATGGGGCTGCTGCTGGTGGCGAGCCTGTGGCCGATGCTGCGCTAGCCATACGGCCAATCGACGCGGATCGGCGAAGCTGCTAGATTCCGCCCCATGCTCGACAGGGTCTCGCCCGCCAGACTGGCCGCGGCAGCATGCGCGCTGCTGGTGCCGCTGTTCGTGCTTGGCTGGCTGACGCGGGAGGACCCGGCCGAAAAACCCTACCTTCAGGTGCTGGGCGGCGGCTTCATCTTCAACTACCGCGTGTCGGACGTCTATTACGGCTTCACGGCCGCCATCATGCGGCCGTTGCCGACCGGCTCGATCGTCGAGGCCGCGTTCGAGGACCCCGCCGGCGGGCCGCCGCACATCGTGCGCCAGCGCATCGGCGGCGCCGAGATGGCGCGCCTGTCGCTGCGCTCGCCGCCGTTGCGCGGGGTCGAGGCCGGCAAGGCATACACCGTCGCTCTCCGCGTGCTCGACCGCGAGGGCGAGCACCTCCTGTGGTCGCGCGATCTTGCCTTCAAGAGCGGCCTTTCCGACACCGTCGTGCCCGACGCGCCGCTCACCATCGGCCCGGGCTACACGCGCAATCCCGCGGCGGGCGGGTGAGACGGAGACGTCTCATTCTGTGACTTCGGTAGCAAGATGTTCTTCTTGTGTTCTGTTTTGCTTTACGCTATTATGCTTGTGTTGACAATTTAAGATTGTGTTGATGTGGTTCTGCACGTTAGAGATGAAAAGACGGATGCTCTTGTCAGAGCGTTGGCGCACAAGCGCGGAATCAGCCTCACGGAAGCCGTGCGGGAGGCTGTGGAGGAAGCCTTGGCGCGAGATGAGCAGCGGGCATCGTTGTGGGACCGCACCGCCGATCTGCGGGCAAAGCTCGAAAGCTACCCGTTGACCGGCAAGTCCGCCGACAAGCGCTTCTTTGACAGCCTTTCGGGTCAAGGGGACGATTGATGTACTTCATCGACAGTTCCGCTCTCGTCGCAATGCTCGCCCCGGAGGATGACGGCGAGACATATGCGCAGCGCCTTGACTCCTCCCATGGCAATGCGGCGTCGGCGATCGTCGTCTATGAGACGGTACTGGCGCTTGCGCGGCTGCGACGCATATCGGTCGCGGAGGCGCTGATGATCGTTCTCGAGCATCTTCAGCGCGCCGGTGTGGAGTTGATGTCGATAGGTGCCGACGCGCATGTTGCGGCTCTGAGTGCCCACGAGCGTTACGGCAAGGGCACGGGCCATCCGGCCCAGCTCAATCTCGGCGATTGCTTCTCCTATGCAATGGCAAAGGCGCACAATCTAAAGATCCTCTACAAGGGCAACGATTTCGCGCAGACCGACATGGCCTGATGCGTCGCCCTTGCCCCTTGCGCGCGAATCCAGCACTGATCGGCCATGCAGTTTTCCCCGCAACAGGATGAGGCGCTGAAGGCCGTCTCGCGCTGGCTGAAGGAGGGGCAGCGGCCCATCTTCCGGCTGTTCGGCTACGCCGGCACCGGCAAGACGACGCTTGCCCGCCATTTCGCGAGCCATGTCGACGGGCAGGTGCAGTTCGCCGCCTTCACCGGCAAGGCGGCGCAGGTGCTGCGCTCCAAAGGGGCGGTGAACGCCCGCACCATCCATTCGCTGATCTATCGCCCGCGCGGCGAGGAGGCGGTGGAGGACGAGACCACCGGCAAGACCTCGATCAACCCGACCTTCTCGCTCAACCGGCAGAGCCCGGTCGCCAGGGCGGCGCTGGTGGTGATCGACGAGTGCTCGATGGTCGATGAGGAGCTCGGCCGCGACCTGATGAGCTTCGGCATGCCGATCCTCGTGCTCGGCGACCCGGCGCAGCTTCCGCCGATCTCCGGCGGCGGCTTCTTCACCGAGCACGAGCCGGACCACCTGCTGACCGAAATCCACCGCCAGGCGCGCGACAACCCGATCATCCGCATGGCGATGGACGTGCGCGAGGGGCGCGAGCTTGCCTACGGCGATCTCGGCACGGCACGGATCATCCCGCGCAGCGAGGTCGATCAGGACATGGTGCTGGCGGCCGATCAGGTGCTGGTCGGCACCAACCGCACCCGGCGGCGCTACAACCAGCGCCTGCGCGAGCTCAAGGGCTTCAACGCCTCGTACCCGCAGGCCGGCGACAAGCTGGTGTGCCTGAGGAACGACCCGGCCAAGGGGCTGCTCAACGGCTCGCTGTGGAAAGTGATGACCTCCTCGCGCGAGACGGTGAAGCCCGGCATCAACCTGCTCGTCTCGCCGGAGGAGGACGACCCCGACCGCGGCGTCGCCAAGATCAAGCTGCTCAAGGCAGCGTTCGAGGACCCCGACGCCGACATCCCCTGGCAGCAGAAGAAGCGCTTCGACGATTTCGACTACGGCTATGCGCTCACCGTCCACAAGGCGCAGGGCTCGCAATGGGACGAGGTGATCCTGTTCGACGAGAGCTTCGCCTTCAAGGACACGCGCCAGCGCTGGCTCTATACCGCCGTCACCCGCGCCGCCGAGCGGCTGACGGTGGTACGGTGAAGGGAGAGCGAATAGGGAGTAGGGAGTAGGGAGTAGGGGGCATGGCCCATCTCATGCCCTCGATTGGCGATTGCCGTCGCGCTCCGCTACCTCTAATCCCTACTCGCTACTCGCTACTCGCTACTCGCTCGTATCGCCATGCCCGCAAAGCTCTCCGTGAACCTCAATGCCATCGCGCTCCTGCGCAACAGGCGCGACCTGCCGTGGCCGGGCGTCACGCATCTGGGGCGCATTGCGCTTCAGGCCGGCGCCCACGGGCTGACCGTGCACCCGCGGCCCGACGAGCGGCACACGCGCCGCAGCGACCTGCCGCAGCTGCGGGCGCTGATCGACGACGAGTTCCCCGAGGCCGAGTTCAACATCGAGGGCTTTCCCGACGAGGATTTCTTGCGGCTGGTCGAGGCCAACGAGCCCGATCAGGTGACGCTGGTTCCCGACGATCCGGCGCAGCCGACCTCCGATCACGGCTGGGACTTCGAGGCGCAGTTCGCCTTTCTCGAGCCGGCCGTGCGGCGGCTGAAGAAGGGCGGCTTCCGGGTGTCGCTGTTCGCCAATCCCGATCCCGCCGGCATGGCGGCGGCGAAGGCGACGGGTGCGGATCGGGTCGAGCTCTACACCGGCCCCTATGGCGGTTGCCACGACGATTCCGGAAAGGCGGCCAGAGAGCTGGAATTCCTGGGAAAAGCCGCCGAGGCGGCGCGGGCGGAAGGGCTCGCCGTCAATGCCGGCCACGACCTGACGGTGGCCAACCTGCCGGCGCTGGGTCGGCGCATCCCGTTCCTCGCCGAAGTCTCGATCGGCCACGGCCTGACGGCCGACGCGCTCGAATACGGCATGGCCGGAACGGTGCGCCGCTTCCTCGCGGCCTGCGGCTGGTAGG
>JACZJD010000671.1 GCA_014860725.1 Aquamicrobium sp. | reverse complement strand
GGCGAGCTCGGCCGCGCCGGTGGGCGTCGGCGCGCGCAGGTCGGCGGCGTGGTCGATCAGCGTCCAGTCGGTCTCGTGGCCGACGGCCGAGATGACCGGAATGCGCGAGGCGGCGACGGCGCGCACCACGGCCTCGTCGTTGAAGCCCCACAGGTCCTCGAGGCTGCCGCCGCCGCGCGCGACGATCAGCACGTCGGGCCGCGGGATCGGGCCGAGCGGGTCGAGGTCGTTGAAGCCGGCGACCGCGGCGGCGACCTCGGCACCCGCCGTCTCGCCCTGCACCCTGACCGGCCAGACGACGACGTGCAGCGGGAAGCGGTCGGAGATGCGGTGGACGATGTCGCGGATGACCGCGCCGGTGGGCGAGGTGACGACGCCGATGACGCGCGGCATGAAGGGCGGACGCCGCTTGCGCGCCTGATCGAACAGGCCTTCGGCGGCGAGCCGCCGGCGGCGCTCCTCCAAGAGCGCCATCAGCGCGCCGGCGCCGGCCGGCTCCAGGCTTTCGATGACGATCTGGTATTTCGAGGAGCCGGGATAGGTGGTCAGCTTGCCGGAGGCGATGACCTCCATGCCCTCCTCCGGCCGGAACTTCAGCCGCGAGAACGTGCCCTTCCAGATCACGGCCTCGAGCCGCGCGCGCTCGTCCTTGAGCGCGAAATAGGCGTGGCCGGACGAGTGCGGGCCGCGATAGCCCGAAATCTCGCCGCGCACCCGCACATTGCCGAACGCGTCCTCGACCGTGCGCTTCAGCGCGCCGGAGAGCTCGGAGACGGTGTATTCGGCGGCATTGGTGGCGGGGGCCGAATCGGCGGCGGGGAACGGGTCGCTCATGCTGGGATTGGCACCCCCTCGCGCGGCAAGGTCAAGTCACCACACCGCCGCCGCCTGGCGCTGCTTCTGCCGCTTGACGCGGGCGAAGGCCATGGCGTCGAAATCGAAGTGGCCGTTCTCCTCCCCGACCGGCACGGAGATGTTGTCGAGGCTCTCGGCGATGTGGCGCGCCAGCGCGTCGACGATCTCGGGCTGGCTCGAATGGCCGCGCATGATGCCGATGCGCACGTCGGGCAGCGGGCCGAAGCCGTCGGCCTCGCCGAGGATGCGCATGCCGGGCCGCAGCGCGCATTCCGGCAGCACGGAGACCGCCTGCCCCGACAGCACGGTGGCGATGAGCACGGTCGCCGACCAGCTCGAGAACAGGATGCGGTAGTCGCGGCCCATGCGGTCGAGGACGTCGATCGCCGCGCGGCGCCACAGGCAGGTGGTGCGGCCGACGGCGAGCGGCAGCACCTCCTCCTCGTGGATCGAATGGTTGGCGGAGGTGACCCACAGAAGCGGCTCGCGCCGCACCACCTCGGAGGCGCCGCGGTCGCTGTTGTGGGTGACGATGGCGATGTCGAGGTGGCCGCGCTTCAGCTGCTCGACCAGATTGATCGTCGGCTCGCAGACCACGGACAGCTCGACGCGCGGATTGGAGCGGGCGAAGCGGGCCATGATCTCGGGCAGGAAACGGTCGGCGTAGTCGTCCGGCGTGCCGATGCGGATCGAGCCTTCGAGGCTGGCGTCGTCGAAGGCGGCGAGCGTCTCGCGGTTGAGCCGGAGCAGGCGGCGGGCGTAGGTCAGGAGCCGCTCGCCCTCCTCGGTCAGCCGGTTGCTGCGGCCCTCCTTCTCGAACAGCGGCTTGCCCAGCCGCTCCTCCAGCCGGCGCATCTGCATCGACACCGCCGACTGGGTGCGGTGCACCTCCTCGGCGGCGCGGGTGAAGCTTCCCGTGTCGGCGATGGTGACGAAGGTGTGGAGCTGGTCGAGGTCGAGCGGGGCGGCCATGGCGGGAATCCATAACATCAATTGATCCCAAACATTAAAAACATTCGTTGGATTAATCAATGACGGCGTGGGATAGCTATCGTCGTCCAAGCCCAGCGCGAACCGCAGGCGGCGCCGCATCCTCCCATGCGGCCGCGCGGTTTCGCGCGCCGTACCGTGAAGGAGAAGACGATGACCGCCCTCGACCACCGCTCGTCCGCAACCGTTGCCGGAGCGCGCGCGGCCGTCCTTGCGGTCCGTGCGGCCGATACCCTGCGCGCGCTCGTCCGCGCGCTCGCCAATCGCCGTCAGGTGGCGCGGCTCAGCGACCTGTCCGACCGCGGGCTCGCCGATATCGGCCTGATGCGCGGCGACCTCTACTATGCGCGCCGCACGCCGCTCGGCATCGACCCGACCGCCCGCCTCGCGAGCATGGCGCGCGAGCGCGTGCATTCGCACCGCGCCGAGCGCGACTGACACCGTTCCCTGCAGGCTCCCCTCACAGCCGGACCCACCGGCAGCCTGCCTCTTGCCCGGCCCTTTCCCGAGGGCCGGGCTTTTTCGTTTCGGCGTTGGAAGGATCGGTTCGATGCCACCGCCGTCATCCCGGCCAAGGCCGCGCAGCGGCCGCCGAGCCGGGACCCATTGGCCGGACAATCGTCGGGCGCGGCCCGGTCCTCGCCGTGGCGCATGTCAGGGCCGCTGCACGAACCCACTACCCGACCGCGCTTGCTCAATGGGTCCCGGCTCTCGCTTCGCTCGGCCGGGATGACGGCGGTGGGGATGCGGTGCTCCTCCGGGAGCCCCGCCCTAGCGCCGCCGCTGTTTTTCCATGCCCTGCAGGAACTGGTCGAAGATCGATTCCACGTTCTTCTGGTAGTCGTCGCGGCTCCTGGCGCCCGCCTCGAAC
>JACZJD010000670.1 GCA_014860725.1 Aquamicrobium sp. | reverse complement strand
GACGTCGCCTCCTACAAGCGCGACGAGATGGATTTCGTGCTGTGGAAGCCGTCGAAGGAGGGAGAGCCGGGCTGGCCGTCGCCGGCCGGCATCGCCGGGCTCGGCCGCCCCGGCTGGCACATCGAATGCTCGGCCATGTCGATGGCGAAGCTGCTCGAACCGTTCGGCGGCGGCCTTGCCTGCGACGACCCGGAAAAGAACGTCTTCGACATCCACGGCGGCGGCATCGACCTCGTCTTCCCGCACCACGAGAACGAGATCGCGCAGTCCTGCTGCGCCTTCGGCTCCGAGCGGATGGCCAATGTGTGGATGCACAACGGCTTCCTTCAGGTCGAGGGAAGGAAGATGTCGAAGTCGGAAGGCAACTTCGTCACCATCCATGAGCTGCTGACCACGGAGAAATTCGGCGGGCGCAAATGGCCGGGCGAGGTGCTGCGCCTCGCCATGCTGATGACGCACTACCGCGAGCCGATCGACTTTTCCGTGCGCAAGCTGGAGGAAGCCGCCTCGCTCGTCGCCAAGTGGCGCCGGCGCGCCGCGGGCGCGGAGTCGGGCCCCGTCGATCCGGCTTTCGTCGCCGCCCTTGGCGACGATCTCGATATGGCGGAATATCTGCGCCTGATGAACGCGGGCGATCTGGACGCTTCCACGCTGGTCGCGGCAGCGGAGCTGATCGGGCTCGACCTTTCCGAGCTGGAGACGGATGTCGACGTGGCCGCTTTCGTGGCGCAGCGCCTCGCCTTCATCCGCGACAGGAACTGGGCCGAGGCCGACCGCATCCGCGACGAGCTGCTGGAAAAAGGCATCCAGCTGAAGGACGGCAAGGACCCGGCCACCGGCGAGCGGGTCACGACCTGGGAGGTGAAGCAATGATCGACCATGCAGGCATTGCGGTCGCCGATTGGGAAAAGGCGAAGGCCTTCTACGACGCTGCGCTCGCGCCGCTCGGCGCGAGGCTGCTGCACGTGGTGCCGGAAGCGTTCACCGGCGGCGCGAAGGTCGGCGGCTACGGCCGCGACAAGCCCGACTTCTGGCTGCACGAGGGCGGCGAGCCGGGGCCGGGCCGGCACTACGCCTTCACCGCGGGAACCCACGCCGAGGTCGACGCCTTCCATGCAGCGGCCCTTGCCGCCGGCGGCCGCGACAACGGCGCGCCGGGCCTGCGCCCGCATTATCACGAGCACTATTACGGCGCGTTCGTGCTCGATCCGGACGGCAACAACATCGAGGCCGTCTGCCACCGCGCGCAATAGGAGGGACGCGTGAGCCTGGACAACAAGCCCATCTACACCGGCGGCTGCCAGTGCGGGGCGGTGCGCTTCCGCATCGAGGGCGCGCTGGCGAATGCCTCGATCTGCCATTGCCGCATGTGCCAGAAGGCGTTCGGCGCCTTCTACGCGCCGCTCGCCACCGCGCCCGAGGGCGGGCTGACGTGGACGCGCGGCGAGCCGAAGCGCTTCCGCTCGTCGAACCACGTCCGGCGCGGCTTCTGCGCCGAATGCGGCACGCCGCTGACCTACGAGGCGCCGGACGGCGTGGCGCTCGCCATCGGCGCGTTCGACCACCCGGAAGAGGTCGCGCCGACCATCCAGTTCGGCGTCGAGAGGAAGCTTCCCTATGTCGACGCCATCCCTGCGCTGCCCGCCCGCACCACGGAAGAGGACCTTCAGGCGGCGGCGTTCCTTGCATCGATCGTGAGCTACCAGCATCCCGACCACGACACCGGGACCTGGCCGCCGGAGGAGAGACCATGAGCGAGACGGTACGAACGGGCGGTTGCCAGTGCGGCGCGGTGCGCTTCCGCATCCACGGGAAGCTGGGACGGCCTTCCATCTGCCATTGCCGCATGTGCCAGAAGCAGTTCGGCTCGTTCTTCTCGGCGCTGGTGACGGTGCCGACGGACGGCGTCGAATGGACGCGCGAGGAGCCGAGCTACTTCCAGTCCTCGGTCAACATCGACCGCGGCTTCTGCGCCCGCTGCGGCACGCCGCTGACCTACCGCCATCCGGGCGGGCTGGAGATCGCCATCGGCGCCTTCGACGACCGCTCCGACCTCAAGCCGCGCATACAGGTCAACTACGCCTCTCGCCTTCCCTGGGTCGAGGAGATCTTCGAGGCGCGCGTCTACGACAATCCCGACTACTATGCGCGGCAGGAGGCGATCATCTCCTTCCAGCACCCCGATCACGAGACCGAGGTGTGGCCGTCGCAGGGCCTCCGGCTGTAAGCGGGCGCCCATGAGCAAGGAACGCATCTATCTGTTCGACACGACCTTGCGCGACGGCCAGCAGACGCCGGGCGTCGATTTCTCGGTCGAGGACAAGATCGTCATCGCCCGCATGCTGGACGAGTTCGGCTTCGACTATGTCGAGGGCGGCTATCCGGGCGCCAACCCGACCGACACCGCCTTCTTCCGCGAGAAGCGCACGCAGCGCGCGAAGTTCGTCGCCTTCGGCATGACCAAGCGCGCCGGCGTCTCGGCCTCGAACGACCCCGGCCTTGCCGCGCTCATGGCGACGCCGGCCGACACGGTCTGCTTCGTCGCCAAGAGCTGGGACTACCATGTCCGCGTCGCGCTCGGCTGCTCCAACGAGGAGAACCTCGACTCCATCTCCGCCTCGGTCGCGGCCGCCCGCGCGGCCGGCAAGGAGGCGACGGTCGATTGCGAGCATTTCTTCGACGGCTTCAAGGCCAACCCGGACTATGCGCTTTCTTGCGCGCGGACGGCCCATCAGGCGGGCGCCCGCTGGGTGGTGCTGTGCGACACCAATGGCGGCACGCTGCCATCGGAGGTGCGCGACATCGTGGCGAAGGTGATCGCCGCCGGCATTCCGGGCGTGAACCTCGGCATCCACGCCCATGACGATACGGGGCAGGCGGTGGCCAACTCGCTCGCCGCGGTCGAGGCGGGCGTGCGCCAGGTGCAGGGCACGCTCAACGGCATCGGCGAGCGCTGCGGCAACGCCAACCTGATCTCCATCGTGCCGACGCTGATGCTGAAGCCCGCCTTCGCCGAGCGCTTCTCGACCGGCATCTCGCGCGCGAACCTCGCCGGCATCGCCCGGCTCTCGCACGCCTTCGACGAGCTGCTCAACCGCGCGCCCGAGCCGCAGGCGCCCTATGTCGGGGCCTCGGCCTTCGCCACCAAGGCCGGCATCCATGCCTCGGCGCTGCTCAAGGAGCCGCAGACCTACGAGCACGTGCCGCCCGAGGCGGTGGGCAACAGCCGCAAGGTCATGGTCTCCGATCAGGGCGGGAAGTCGAACTTCATCGCCGAGCTGAAGCGGCGCGGCATCGCCGTCGCCAAGGACGACCCGCGGCTCGACGCGCTGATCTCGGTGGTCAAGGAGCGCGAGGCGCAGGGCTACGCCTACGAGGGCGCGGATGCGAGCTTCGAGTTGCTGGCGCGGCGCATGCTGGGCACGGTGCCGACCTTCATCCACGTCGATTCCTTCCGCTGCATGGTCGAGCGCCGCCACGACGCCAACGGCAATCTGCGCACGGTCTCGGAAGCCATCGTCAAGCTCACCATCGACGGCGAGCAGCGCATGTCGGTGGCCGAGGGCGACGGCCCGGTCAACGCGCTCGACATCGCGCTGCGCAAGGATCTCGGCCGCTTCCAGAACGAGATCGCCGACATGGTGCTGGTCGATTTCAAGGTGCGCATCCTCAACGGCGGCACCGAGGCGATCACCCGCGTGCTGATCGAGTCGCGCGATTCGACGGGCGCGCGCTGGTGGACGGTGGGCGTGTCGGAAAACATCATCGACGCTTCCTTCCAGGCGCTGATGGACTCCATCGTCTACAAGCTGGTGAAGAACCGCGAGGCCGCGGCCGTGGCCGCCGAATAGGGCGTTCCATCAGCGCGGCTGCAACTCTGGATCAGTATTTTGCGCTGGTGGCGCATGGCGGGCCGCGATAGAGCCTCTGCCTGAAACGCGCCTATGCCCGTGCGCGGAAACGGACGATCCGATGCAGGAACATGTCACGCCGGCGGTGGCGCAAGAGGAAGCCGCGGCGCGCGAGAGCGCCCAGGCCACGCGCGGCTTCCTGTTCGCGCTGTCCGCCTATCTGCTGTGGGGCCTCCTGCCCCTCTACATGAAGGCCGTCGCCCACATCCCGGCGGTCGAGGTCGTCGCCCACCGCGTCCTGTGGTCGGTGCCCATCGCCGGCGTCGTGCTGCTGGCGCTCGGACGCACCGGCGACATCGCGGCCGCCCTGCGGTCGCCGCGCACGCTCGCGATGGCCGCGCTGACCGCCGCGATCATCTCGGTCAACTGGGGCATCTATGTCTGGGCCATCGCCGTCGACAGGACGGTGGAGACCGCACTCGGCTACTACATCAACCCGCTGGTCACGGTGCTTCTCGGGGCGATCCTGCTGCAGGAGCGGCTGGACAGGCTGCAGATCGTCGCCGTGGCGCTCGCCGTGGTCGCCGTGGTGGTGCTGACCGTCGAGGCCGGCGGGCTGCCGTGGGTGTCGCTGGCGCTCGCCTTCTCCTTCGCCGCCTACGGCTATTTCCGCAAGACGCTGCCCATCGGCCCGAGCCAGGGGTTCTTCCTCGAGGTGCTGATCCTGGTGGGGCCGAGCCTCGCCTACGTCCTGTGGTTGGAGGCGACGGGGCAGGGGCATTTCTTCGCCGACGGCGGGGCCAATGTCGGTATCCTGCTTCTCGCCGGGCCGATCACCGCGATCCCGCTGATCCTCTATGCGTTCGGCGCCAAGATGCTGCGCATCTCCACCATCGGGATCATGCAGTATATCGCGCCGACCATCGTGGCGCTGATCGCCGTGTTCGTGTTCGGCGAGCCGTTCGGCGTGGACAGGATGATCGCCTTCGGGCTCATCGGCCTGGCGCTGGTGCTCTACACCTGGTCGATCCTGTTCCGCAGGAAAGCGTAGAGGCGGGCGCGCGGCTTTTGGCCGCGCCTTCCCCTTAAAGCCGATCGATCACCCGCGGGTCGCCCTCGGCCGCGATCTCGGCCGTGGCCGCCGCCTGCGTCAGCACCGCCGGCACCACCGCCTCGGCCGTCTCCACCACCAGCGGCTGCACCAGATGGCCGGTGTGGACGAAGCCCTCGGCGCGCATGTGGTCGATCAGCGCCAGCATCGGGTTCCAGAACCCGTCGATGTTGACCAGCACGATCGGCTTGCGGTGGCGGCCGAGCTGCGCCCAGGTCATGATCTCGACCACCTCCTCCAGCGTCCCGATGCCGCCCGGAAGCGCCACAAAGGCGTCGGATTTCTCGAACATCGTGTGCTTGCGGGCGTGCATGTCCTCGGTCACGATCAGATCGTCGAGGGTGCCCAGCGCGCTGTGGGTGGCCTCCTTGTTGATGAGGAAGCGGGGGATGATGCCGGTCACCTTGCCGCCGGCCTCGACCGTGCCGCGGGCGACCGCGCCCATGATGCCGCGCGTGCCGCCGCCATAGACGAGCCGGAGGCCGGCCTCGGCCAGCGCGCGGCCGAGCGCATAGCCGGCCCTGGCATAGGTTTCGCCCCGGCCCGTGGAAGAGCCGCAATAGACGCAGATGGATCGAATCGGGTTCATCGCGGGATTCGAAGATGCTGGCGCGCCGCCGGTCAAGCGCCAGTCGGGCGGCAGAGGGCTTTTTGTTGTAGACGCCGGCAAAACAGGCTAGACGCGGGTGAATGCGGGCTGAGGATACGGGCACATGGCGGGTTGGGTTAAAGCTGTTCTGTTCTTGCTTGGCGGGGTGGCCGCGGCCACCGGCACCGCTTATGTGACGGGTCTGCTCGATCCGTGGC